>NZ_PVZF01000016.1 GCF_003002055.1 Kineococcus rhizosphaerae | reverse complement strand
AGGGCGCCGACTGGTCCTCCTACGTCGTGCGCGACGGGCTGCTCATCACCGGCCAGAACCCCGCCTCCTCCTCCGAGGCCGCCGACGTCCTCGTCGCCGCCCTCGGTGAACTCGCCGCCGTCTGAACCACGACCCGACCACCGGCCGGTCACGCTCCTGCGTCCGGGGAGTCGGCCCTCCGGGGCGGCTCCCCGGGCAGAACCCCGACCGGCCGTCGAGCGCGGACCGCTCGGCTCAGCGTTGGCCGCCGCTGGCGAACAGCACCTCCCCGGTGATCCAGCCGGCGGCCTCGGAGGCCAGGAAGGTCACCACGGGGCCGTAGTCGCCCGGTGCGCCCAGGCGGCCCAGCGGGATCTCCGCGATCGCCGCGTCGGCGGCGGGTGAGCCGGGGAAACCCATCGCGCGGGTCCCGTCGGTGTCCGAGGCGCTGGGGGCCACGGCGTTGACCCGGATGCCGCGGGGGGCCAGTTCCCGGGCGACGATGCGGGTCGCGGAGTTCAGGGCGCTCTTGGTGCCCACGTACACGGCGCTGAACGCCGGGTGGGTGGAGGTGCCGGCGGTGGAGACGTTGACGATCGAGGCGCCGGGGCCGAGGTCGTCCTGCGCGGCGAAGGCCTGCATCGTCAGCAGCGGGCCGAGGAAGTTGGTGGCGACATGGTGGTGGACGTCGTCCTCGGTGACCGCGGCCAACGGGGCGAAGGTGGCCACACCGGCGTTGTTGACCAGGACGTCGACGGGGCCGAAGGCGTCGCGGGCGGCGGTGAACAACGCCTGCACGTCCTCGCGGCGCCCGACGTCACCGCGGACGGCGATGGCCGTGCCGCCGGCGGCGGTGATGTCCTGCACGACGCGGCCGGCGCCGGCGGCGTCGGTGCGGTAGTTGACGACCACCGAGGCGCCGGCGGCGGCCAGGGCGGAGGCGAGGTGGGCTCCGATGCCCTTGGCGGCGCCGGTGACGAGGGCGGTCCGGTTCTGCAGTGCGTTCATGCCGCTCACGCTAGAGAACGTGGTAACCATCGGTAAGTAGGCACTTTTCGGTAAGCTGCTGCCGTGACAGTGAGCCAGCCGGTGAGCGACGAGCTGCAGTCGGCCTACCGCCTCCTCGCGGGGGACACCTTCGAGGCGCGCTGCCCCTCACGGCCGATCGCCGACCAGGTCATGACGCGCTGGGGCACGTTGATCGTCGCGGCGCTGATCACCGGCCCGCACCGCTTCTCCGCGCTGCACCAGCGCATCGGCGGCATCAGCCAGAAGATGCTGTCGCAGAACCTCAAGGCGCTGGCCCGCGCCGGCCTGGTCCACCGGCACGTGGAGGCGACCACGCCCCCGCAGGTGACGTACTCCCTGACCGAGCTCGGGCAGAGCATGGCCGAACCGCTGTGCGGTCTGCTGACGTGGTTCGGCGCCCACACCGACGAACTCCTGGCCGCCCAGCAGCGCTACGACGACAACTCCCCGCCGTCGTAGGGCACGCCGGCCGACCCCCACCTCCCCGCCGGCCGCTGCACCCGGTCCGTGGTGCGAGGGGGGTTCGGGGGTCAGGCGCCGATCAGCCGCCGGGTGGTGGTCATGGCGTTGTCCATCGAGGTCAGGTTCCGGTAGACCTTGGCCAGGATGCTGGCGCCCATCCACAGTTCGTACAGGGACCGGGCCACCGTGCCGGCCTCGTCGCCCAGGGTCACCGAACCGTCCTCGGCGCCGGCGTCCAGCGCTTGCTCGAGCCGGTCGACGATGCCGGTGGTGCCGTCCTTGAGGGTGGCCCGCATCGCCTCGGACATGTCCGCGACCTCGGCGCCGAGCTTGACCGCCAGGCAACGTCCCTGGCAGTCGTCCAGGCTCTGGGTCAGTCGCCAGCTGTCGAAGTAGGCCAGGATCCGCTGCGCCCAGTCCAGGTCGGGGCTGGCCAGGATCTGGTCCATGTCGGCCAGGTACTGCTCGTAGTAGTGCTTCAGGACCGCTTCGCCGAAGGCGTCCTTGGAGGAGAAGTAGTGGTAGAAGGAGCCCTTCGGCACCCCGACGCTGACGAGGACCTCGTTGATGCCGACCGCGGAGTAGCCCTTGTGGGCGAAGGTGCGCTGGGCGGCTTCGAGCAGGGTCGTGCGGGTGTCGGTGCGGGTGTCGGTGCGACCGTCCGGGTCGGCGAGGCAAGTGGCCATGACGCCGATCGTAGCAGTCGGTAGACCGGTCGTCTCGAACTAGACGACCGGTCTATTGGCGGCTACGTTGTCGACATGCCCCCGACGAGCTCGCCCAGCGGTTCAGCGCCCCTCGCACGAGCCGGCCACCGCGCCGCACCCCGCCTCCTGCCCCGCGCGCAGCCCTCCGCCCGCCGGTGGTTGCGCCCCGCAGCCGCCACCCTCGCCGTGGCGTGGGGCGCGAACATGTTCGCCGCCATCCTGCAGACCTACCGCGGCGCGCTGAGCCCGGTGCAGGTGACCGGGCTGTTCGGCGCGTACGCCCTCGGGCTCATCCCGGCCGTGCTGGTCATGGCCCGCGTGGCCGACCGGCTGGGCCGCCGCGTGGTCCTGATCGCCGCGCTGCTCCTGTCGGTGCTGGGCACCGCGGTCCTGGCGGTGGCCGCGGACCGCTTCGGCCTGCTGCTGGTGGGGCGGGTGGTCGTCGGCCTCAGCGCGGGGGCTGCCTTCGCCCCGGCCACCGCGTGGATCAAGGAGCTGACGCAGGCCGCCGAGGACGAGGGCCGGGCCGGCGCCGGCAGCCGCCCGGGTCGCGGGGCGCTGCGAGCCAGCACTGCCCTGACCGCCGGGTTCGCCGTGGGGCCGCTGGTCTCCGGCGCGATCGTGCAGGCGTCCCCGTCCCTGCGTCCCGCCGCCTACGCGCTGCAGGTGGTGCTGGTCCTGATCGCGCTGCCGCTGGTCTGGACGACGTCGGAGACCACCCGGCGGACCGGGACCCCGACGGCTGCCGTCCGGCTCCCGCGCGCGCGCAACGGCCGGGCCGGCGGTGCGGCGGCCCCCTCGACGCTGCGCCGGACGCTGCGCCGACGCGTCTTCCTCGCCGGTGTCCTGCCGACCGCGCCGTGGGTCTTCGGCGCCGCGACCACGGCCCTGGGGGCGTTGCCCGTCCTGGTCCCCCTGGGCCGCTTCGGTCCGCTGGGCAGCGGTGTGGTGGCCGCCGTGACCCTGGGCACCGGCATCCTCGTCCAGCCGGTCGCCCAGCGCCTGGTCCGCCGCGGACCGACCGTGCCGCTGCAGGTCGGCACGGCCGCGGTGGTCCTCGGGATGCTCACCGCCGCCCTGACGGTCGCCACCGCCTCACGCCCGCTGCTCCTGCTCAGCGCGGTGGTGCTGGGCAGTGCCTACGGGTTGCTGCTCACCGGTGGCCTCGGCGTCGTGCACTCCATCGCCGCGCCGCAGGACGCGGCCACGGTCACCGGCGTCTTCTACGCCCTGACCTACCTCGGTTTCGCCGCCCCCGTCCTGGTCCCCGCCCTGAGCCGGCTGTGGTCGGCCCCGCTCGTCCTGGTCGCCGCAGCGGTGTTCGCCCTGCTGTCCCTGGCCGCGACGGTGTTCGCGCGACCCACCCGTCTCAGCCACCGTGCCTGAACCCCGCTCGTCGTGAGACCGCGTCCACTCGTCGCCGAGGTGTTCCCCTCCGCAACCGTCGTCCGGGTTCCCCGCGGCGCAGCCGTCCCGCTCACGGCACGAGCGGGGAACTCACCCCACGAGCGGGCCGTACAACTCCGGCCGGCGGTCGGCGTGCACGTGGTTGCGGGCCGAGCCCCGCTTGTCCCGGGCCTGGCCCAACCGGCAGTTCGCGACGACGACCTGCTCGGACCCGTCGGCGGTCGCCTCGGCCAGCGGGTAGCCGTCGGGACCGACGACGGCCGACCCGGCCACCCACTCCACGCCGCGTTCGGGGCCGGTGCGGTCGCAGGCGGCGACGAACATCCGGTTGGCGGCGGCGCCGGCCTGGACCTGCACGACCTCAACGGGTCGTTCGCCGCCCCCGCGCCGGGGGCCGGGCCAGTTCGTCGGGGCGCACACGAGGTCGGCGCCGGCCAGGCCGACCAGGCGCATCCACTCGGGGAACTCCAGGTCGTAGCAGATCACCAGGGCCAGCCGGCCGAGGTCGGTCTCGACGACCTGCGGCGGCTGGTCGCCGGGGACGAAGAACTCGCTCTCGCGGTCCCACAGGTGCACCTTGCGGTAGACGGTCCGCAACCCGGTGGGGTCGACGAGGACGGCGCTGTTGCGCAGGGTCCCGTCGTCCGCGCGTTCGGCCAGACCGGCCGCCACCACCAGCCCGTGACGGCGCGCGACCCCGGTCAGGGCCGTCGTGGTGGGGCCGTCCAGGGGTTCGGCCAACGACCGGGCCTCGGCGGGGGAGTCGAACACGTACCCGCTGCGCAGGAGTTCGGGCAGGACGACGACGCGGGCACCGCGGGCCGCGGCCCGTTCCACCGCGGCCAGGCCCCGGGCCAGGTTCTCCTCGGGGTGGCCGACGGCGAGCGCCACCTGGCACACCGCGACGGTGGTCGCCGCGTCGACGGCGGGGGCGGTCACCGGGTGGTCCCCGCCGGCGTCGTCGCCGGTGCGGGCGAGGTGTCGGCCTCGTCGAGGGCGAGTTCGGGGACGGGGCGGCGGAACATCCGCGTCAGGCCCAGCAGGTAGACGAGACCGACGGCCAGCCAGGTCAGGCCGACGACGAACGTGGTGCGGGACAGGCTGGTCCACAACCACAGGGTCAGCACCACACCCACCCCGGGCAGGACGGCGAACAGGACGACGTCGCGGGCCGAGCGGCGGTGCTGGTCGACGACGTAGTGCTTGATCACCGAGAGGTTCACGAACGAGAACGCCACCAGCGCGCCGAAGCTCACCATGGCGGCGGCCAGGTCCAGGCCGATGAGCAGAGCGGAGCAGGACAGCACGCCGACGACGACGACCGCCACGACGGGGGTGTGCCACCGGGCGTGCAGGACCCCGAAGAACCGCCGGGGCAGGACCCGGTCACGGCCCATCGCGTACAGGATGCGCGAGACGCTGGCCTGCGAGGCCATCGCGGAGGCGAAGCACCCGGCCACGTAGGCGGCGGTGAAGAACACCTGCAGGAACTTCCCGCCGGCGGCGGCCATGACGTCCAGGGAGGCGGAGTCGACGTCGGCGAAGGTGTGGCCCGGCAGGACGAGGTGGCTGATCCAGGCGATGACGATGAACAGGACGCCGCCGATGAGGGCGGACAGCACGATCGCGCGGGGGATGGTGCGTCGCGGGTCCCTGGCCTCCTCGGCCAGGGTGGAGACGGCGTCGAAACCCAGGAACGACAGGCACAGGATCGCCGACCCGGCCAGCACGGCGGGCAGGTGCGTGCCCTCGCTCCAGAACGGCGCCGTCAGCGACGGGGTCCCCGTCCGGCCGAGCGCCCGCACGGCCGCCAGCACGAACACGACCAGGAACACGCCCTGGACGGCCAGCAGCACGACGTTCAGCCGCGAGACGGTGTCGATGCCCAGGACGTTCAGCACCGTCACGACCGCGATGGCCAGCAGCACCCACGCCGCGGCCGGGACCGCGGGCACCGCCTCGTGCAGGTAGATCCCGATGACCAGGTAGTTGATCATCGGCAGGAACACGTAGTCCAGCAGCAGGGCCCAGCCGACGAGGAAACCCGTCCGGGCGCCGAACGCGGTGCGGGTGTAGGCGTAGGCCGATCCGGCGGAGGGGCGGGCCCGGACCATGCGCCCGTAGCTGTAGGCGGTGAACAGCATCGCGGCGGTCGTGACGACGTAGGCCAGGGGCAGGTGCCCGGCGGTGAGGTCGGTGACGATGCCGTAGGTCGTGAAGACGGTCAGCGGGACCATGTAGGCCAGGCCGAAGACCACCAGGGACGGCACGCCGAGGACCCGGCGCAGGTGCACGGGCGGGGCGGCGGACGCGGGGACGGGCGGTTCGCTCATGGTCTCTCCCTCTCGATGGGGACGCCGACCGCGGCGTCGGGCGCAGCACCGAGGAAAGCACTGCAGGAACGATCCTGCAAGGGGTTCGGCACACTCGGGGTACGGTGCGCTCGTGCCCACGCTCCGCGACGTCGCCCGCGCCGCGGCCGTGTCCACCACCACCGCCTCCGACGCGCTGTCCGGCCGCGGGCGGCTGCCCGAGGCCACCCGCCGGCGCGTCGCGGCCGTCGCGGCCGAGCTCGGGTACACCCCGAACCTCACCGCGCGGAACCTGCGCCGCGGGCGCACGGGAGCCGTCGGGCTGCTCACCCCGCAGCACACCGCCGGCCTGGCCTACTACATGGAGCTGGCCGTGGGGGCGGTCGAGGCCGCGCACGCCCAGGGCGTGGCCCTGACCCTGCTCCCCGCCGTCGAAGCGCCGGGCAACGGGCTGCACGTCGACGGGGTCATCGTCGCCGACCCCGCCCTGGACGACCCCGTCGTCCGGTCCCTGGCCCGCGCCGGGCTGCCGGTCGTCACGTGCGAACGCGACCCCACGCCGGGCGCGGCCCACACCGGCCGGGTCGAGAGCGACCACGTCGCCGTGGTCACCGAACTGCTGGACCACCTCGCGGCGGCCGGGGCCCGGCGGCTCGCGGTGCTCCTGCCCGGTCCGGAGACCGCCTACGGCCAGGACGCCCAGCTGGCCCACCAGCGGTGGTGCGCGCAGCGGTCGGTGCCCGCGCTGGCGGTCGAGGTCGGCCTGACCGCCCGGCCCGACCGCGTCCGGCAGGCCGTCACCGAACTCCTCGACGCCCCCGAACCCCCCGACGCCCTGCTCGCCGTGCCCGACGGCAGCGCGGTCACCGCGCTGCAGACCGTGCGTGCGCGCGGGGTGCGGGTTCCCGAGGACCTCCTGTTCGCCGCCTACGCCGGCGGACCCGCGATCGAGGCCCTCGACGTCACGGCCGTCGACCTGGCTCCCCGGCAGATGGGGCAGCAGCTGGTGCGGCTGCTGCTGGACGTCCTCGCGGACCGGCGCCCGGCGGGCACCTGCGAGGACCTGCCCCTGCGCGTCGTCCAGCGCGCCAGCACGACGCGCCCGCCGCGGAACCCCTGACCGGCCCGCGGCGGGTTCACAGCCACGGTTCATCGACATGTCCTCCGAGTCGTCGCGGAGCACCTCGCCCGCCGGTGTCGAGGAGGACCCGTCCCGTGCGTCATCGTGCTCTCCCCCCGGGGGACGTCCGGCTCGAACGCGGCGTCTTCGACGACCGCAGGGAGCTGAACCGCCGCTACCTCGGCAGTCTCACGGTGGAGAACCTGCTGCAGAACCACTTCGTCGAGGCGGGGATCGGTGACCAGAGCTGGCACCTGCGGATCGGTGAGGGCCCGGGTCCCCACGACGGTCGGGACAGGCACTGGGGCTGGGAGACGCCCGGAGGGCAGCTCCGGGGCCACTTCATGGGGCACTGGCTGTCCGGCGCGGCCCGCGAGGTCGCCGTCACCGGGGACGCCGCGCTCGCCGCGACGCTGCAGTCGGTGCTCGCGGGGCTCGAACGCTGCCAGCGGGAGAACGGCGGGCAGTGGATCTGGGCGATCCCGCCGCGCTTCCTCGACCGGCTCGCGGCGGGACTCGAGATCTGGGCGCCGCAGTACACGATGCACAAGGTGCTCATGGGCCTGGTCGACGTGCACACCGACCTGGGCGACGAGCGGGCGTTGCGCCTGGCGCTGGCCGCCTCCGAGTGGATCGACGACTGGTCGAGCCGGTTCGCCACCGACCACTTCCAGCGGATGCTCGACGTGGAGACCGGCGGGATGCTCGAGGTCTGGGCGGACCTGCTCGCGATCACCGGTGACGAGCGCTACGCGCGCCTGCTGCAGCGCTACCGCCGGGCGGAGTTCTTCGACGCCCTGGTCGCCGGTCGGGACGTGCTGACCAACGCGCACGCCAACACGACGATCCCCGAGGTCCTGGGCGCGGCGCGGGCGTGGGAGGTGACGGGCGACCCGGTCTGGCGGCAGGCCGTCGAGGCCTACTGGAAGAGCGCGGTCACCGACCGGGGCACCTTCTGCACCGGGGGTCAGACGTCCGGGGAGATCTGGACGCCGCCGTTCGAGTTCGCCGCGCGCCGGGGCGCGAAGACGCAGGAGCACTGCACGGTCCACAATATGATCCCGTTGGCGGACGTGATGTTCCGGTGGACCGGCGAGATCGAACACCTGGAGTACGTGGAGCGAAACCTCCACAACGGCATCCTCGCCCAGCAGCACCCGACGACCGGGATGGTCGCCTACTTCCTCCCGCTCGCAGGCGGGGCCCGCAAGCACTGGGGAACTCCCACCGACGACTTCTGGTGCTGCCGCGGAACCCTGGTGCAGGCCCACACCCGGCACTCGAGCCTGGCCTTCTACAGCGCCGAGGACGGGGCGCTCGTCGTCGCCCAGTTCATCCCCGCCACCGCGGAGCTGACGCTCGACGGGAACCCGGTGACGGTGACCACGGCCCTGGGCGCCACCGCCGCTCGGGTCAGGCCCGACGCCAACGCGGGACCGGTGGGCAGTCGCCACCGGCCGCGGCACTGGGCGGCGTCGGTCACGATCACGTCCCCGCAGCCGGTGACGGTGCGCGTCCGCGTCCCGGCGTGGGTCGACGGCCCCGCCACGGTCGAGGTGGCAGGGTCCCGCACCCAGCACGGTCCAGGGTTCGTCGACGTCCACCACCAGGGCGGGACCACCGTCGTCGGGCTCACCCTGCCGACCGCGCTGCGCACCGAGTCGATCCCCGACGAACCCGGGACCGTCGCCTTCCTCGACGGACCCGTCGTGCTGGCCGGCCTGGTCGACCACGAGCGGACGCTCGTGGGGGACCCCGCCCACCCCGAACGCCTGCTCGTCCCCGACGACGAGCGCCAGTGGGCGCAGTGGCTGCCCGGGTACCGCACGCTGGGACAGCGGCGCGCCCTGCGGTTCGTGCCGCTGCACGACGTCCGCGACGAGCCGTACTCGGTCTACTTCCCCCTCGAACCCGACGAGTCCGTCGCGCAGGACCCGGCGTCGCGCTGACCCTGCCGGGACGGTGCCGGGGCGTCGCGTCAGCAACCTCGGTGGTCAGTGCGGCTGGGCCATGAGGACGGGTCGATCTCACCGCAAGCTCAGGTGGACCCGCCTCCCTGACGTCTGCGGCGAAACGCCCGCCGTCCCAGCCGACGCGTTGACCGTGCTGGCGCCTGCTGGGCGCCGTGGTGCTTCACCGACGTCGGGGGGTGCGGCACAGGAGGACCATCGGCCCGCAGCGGGCCGTCGGTGGCGGTACGGCCCCGGTGCGTCGATGGCAGGGCCCATCGATGACCCGTCGATGACGAGTCGCGTCGGGCCACCGACATCGGTGCCACCCGCTTGAATGGTCCGGTGGCAACACTGACGCAGGGACAGCGACGAGCCGCGGTGCTGGACATCCTCCGCTCACGAGAGTCCGCGACCGTTGCGGAGCTCGCGACGCAGCTGTCGATCACGGAGATGACCATCCGGCGGGATCTGGAGGCTCTCGAAGTCCAGGGACTGCTCAAGCGCTTCCACGGGGGCGCACGCCTTGCCGCAGGCAGCAGCTACGAACCGCCGCTGGTGGTGCGGATGAGCACCAGGACCGCGCAGAAGCGCGCCATCGCCGCCGCGGTGGCCGACCTGGTCGAAGACGGCAGCACTGTGCTGCTGGACGGCGGGTCGACCGGTATCGCCGTCGCGCAGGCACTGGTGGGACGGGACCTGATGGTGTGTGCGCTCTCGCTGCGGGTGGCGTGGGTCTTCGAGGACTCGAGCACCGTCCACCTGCTGCAACCGCCGGGGACGCTGCGCCGCGGTGAGCTCAGTGTCAGCGGTGCTGAGACCGTGGCCCACCTGCAGCGCCACCACTTCGACACCTACGTCCTGACTGCCAGCGCTTTCTCCCGCAAGGGCGGCTTCACCGAGTGGAACGTCGAGGACGCGGCGGTGAAGCGGGCGGCTCTGGAGAGTGCGGCGGTGACGGTGGCGGCGGTGGACTCGGCGAAGTTCGATCGGACCGCCTTCGTCGGTGTGTGCTCGATGGACGCCCCGCAGGTGGTGGTGAGCGATGACGGTCTGAGCGGGGCCGCGCGCGCGTCGGCCGAAGCGGTGGTGCAGCGACTGGTCCTGGCTCCGGTCCTCGACGACTGAGCTGTGCATCGGTGCTGCCGATCGGTGCTGCCCGTCGGTGCCGGTCGCGCAGGAGTGACCGAACTAGCGAAGTGCGTATGAACATTGTGCTTGTTCATATGGACTTCGTGGGGCTACCGTGGGCCAGCAACGACGCCCCTAGCTGGAGGTCTCCATGGACAATCGCGGTGCTCAGCAGTCGGTGACCACCGACGCCACCACGTCGCCCGCGTCACCTGAGGACGGACTGCGCGCGGGGACGATCGGGCTGGGCGGTGCCCTCATGCAGTCCGTCGCGCAGATCTCCCCCACGCTCGGCATCTTCTACACGATCGCCTTCACCACCACCCAGGCCGGCGGTTCGGCCCCCTTGACCTACCTCGCCGCCTTCCTGGTCTGCCTGCTGCTCGCGGCTCCGATGGTGGGCCTGGCCCGGCACCTGCCCTCCGCGGGTGGGCTCTACACCTACGTCTCCGCCGGCATCGGCCCGCGGGCGGGGTTCCTCACCGGCTGGCTGTACGGCGTCTCGGTCTGCATCGTCCCCGCCGCACTCGCCGCCTTCACCGGGGCCGTCCTGGAGGACGAACTGTCCTCGGCCTACGGGATCGGCGTCCCGTGGTGGGTCTACTCCGTGGTCATCCTCGCGATCTGCTTCGCGTGCGCCTTCCGCGGCATCGCCATCTCGGTGAAGTTCCTCGTCGTCATGACCGTCTTCGAGATGGCGGTGGGGTTGGGTCTCGCCCTCACCGGCCTGGTCTCACCCGGTCCTGGGGGAGTGAACCTCTCCGGCTTCAACCCGGCGAACATCTCCAACTCCTCGGGTTTCTTCCTCGCCGTCGTCCTCTCGATCTTCGCCTTCACCGGTTTCGAAGGAGCCGCCGCCGTGGGGGAGGAGTCCCGCGATCCCCGACGCATCATCCCCCGCGCGATCACCGGTTCCCTCGTGTTCATCGGGATCTTCTACGTCGTCACCGCGTGGGGTCTGCAGATCGGCTGGGGGACCGATGACCTGCCTGCTCTGGCTGCATCGCCCACCGCCCCGGCCTTCGTCCTGGCCGACCGCCTCTGGAACGGCGCCTCCCTCGTCGTCCTGGTCGCCCTGGTGAACTCCGGCCTGGGGGTGTGCATCGCGTGCACGACGAGTTCCACCCGCACCCTCTACGGGATCGCCCGGACCGGTGCCCTGCCCCATGCCCTGACCCGGGTGCACTCCACGCTGCGGACCCCGGTGACGGCGGTGGTCCTGCAGTCGGTGGCCGCGGTCACCGTGTGCCTCGTGCTCGGCCTGGCTCTGGGCCCCTACAACCTCTTCAACCTGCTGGGCGCCACCGGAACCTTCGTCTACATCCCCATCTTCATCCTCATGAACGTGGCGGCGTTCCGCTTCTTCCGCAGCCGCTTCCCCTCCGAGTTCAGCATCGGGGCGCACGTCGTGGCCCCGGTCATCTCCACGGCCGCGCTGCTCCTCATCGGCTACAACAGCATCGTCCCGCTCCCGGACTTCCCCGTGCTGCTCGCACCGTTCATCGCGGCCTCCTACCTGCTGAGCGGGGTCGCGGTGCTGATCGGCAGGAACCTGCGGCCCGGTCGCCGGGGCTGGATGGAGCACGCCGGTGAACTCCCGGACGTCGACTGACCCCGCCTCGCACCAGTGCAGCTGATGACCCATCCTCAGTCCCCCAGTACCCCAGAAGCTCTCCAGGAACGGATCAGGCATGAGCCACGAGACGCCGTACACGTCACCGGCCACGGCACCGGCGCACACCCCCCAGCGCCGAACGCACGACGCGCCGGCACCGCCGCCCCTGCCTGAGGCCGTCCACACCCTGGTCATCGGCGGCGGCACCGGGGGAGCGGTCTTCACCGCGGTGACCGCCGCCCTCAGCGACGAGACGGTCCTGCTCCTCGAAGCCGGCCCCGACTACGGCGCCGCCGATGAGGGCCGCTGGCCCGCGGACGTCCTCGACGCCCGCTCCATCCCCCTCTCCCACGACTACGGCCTGAGCACCGCGACGACGGTGGGCGACGGGGTGCTGGACCTGCCGCGCGCCCGGGTCCTGGGGGGCTGCTCCTCCCACAACGGGTGCACGGCCTCACTCGGCGCGGCCGCTGACTACGACGAGTGGGCCGCGCGTGGGAACCCCGGCTGGGACGCCGCCTCGGTCCTGCCCCTGCTGGAGTGGGTCCGGGGGCGGTTCCGGGTGCGGCGCTACACCACCGACGAACTCACCGAACCCCAGCGCGCCTTCGTCCGGGCCGGTCAGGCGGTCGGGCTGCCCTTCGCCGACGACCTCGACGACATCGCCGCCGGTGAGGGCATCGGCCCGATGCCGGTCAACGTGGTCGACGGTCAGCGCTACAACGCCGCGTTCGCCTTCCTCGACGCCGTCCGGGACCGCCCGAACCTCACCGTCTGCGGGGACACCCCCGTCCAGCGACTGGAGATCCGCGAGGGCCGCGCGGTGGGGGCCTGGGTCTCGCGAGACGGCGAGGCGCGTCTGGTCAGGGCCGAGCGCGTCGTCGTGGCCGCCGGTGCCTACCACTCCCCGGCGCTGCTGCTGCGCTCGGGGATCGGTGCCGCCGACGAGCTCAGCGCCCTGGGGGTGCCGGTGGCGGTGGATCGCCGCGGGGTCGGCAAGCACCTGCTGGACCACTCCTGCGTCCAGCTCGACTTCCACGGCCGGGCCGGGTTGGTGGAGGACCTCTCCCGCCTGGGCTGGAACCCCGATGAGCAGACCGTGGGACGCAAGCGCTCCTCGCTCTGCGACGAGGGCCCCTACGACCTGCACGTCTTCATGGTCGCCGGCGCCAACAGCGGCCACCCCGGGCTGCCGCCCATCACCCTCTACGGCGGCGCCATGCGTGCCCGCTCCGAAGGAACCGTCACCCTCGCGCCCGACCTCGACGTCAGCCGCCCCGTCATCGACCACCGCTACGGCACCGACCCCGACGGCTACGACCGGCAGGTGCTCAGCGAAGCGCTGGACCTCCTGCGCTCGATGGCACGGGTCCCCGAACTCGCAGCCGTCCTGGGGGAGCCGGCGACGGCAGAGCACGATCCGCTGGAGCAGATCGTCAACTACTGCCACCCCGCGGGCAGTTGCGCCATGGGCCCGGCGAGCGACCCCGAGGCCGTCGTCGACGCCCGCGGCGCCGTGCACGGCATCGAGGGTCTCCACGTCGCCGACGCCTCGATCATGCCGGCCATCACCCGCGGCAACATCAACCTGCCCACGGCCATGATCGGGGCGAAGATCGCCCTGACCCTGCTGGGGCTCGGGCCTGACGAGGTGACGACGGCCCTGCCCGTCGCGCACCACGCACCCGATGCACCCGCCGCACTCGTCACCACCACCGGAACGAAGGCACGCCCGTGATCACCACCACCCCTTTCGAGCAGGACATGCTCGCCCAGCCCGACGCCCTGCGGACCCTCGCCACCGCCCCGGTCCCCACTGGCCTGGGAGGCGTCGCCGGTCGATCGTGGGGACGCACCGTCTTCACCGGCATGGGCAGCTCGCACTTCGTCTCCCTGCCCAGCTGGCGCGCTCTGGCCGCAGCCGGCCGGGCGGCGTGGACGGTGGACACCGGACAGCTGCTGGACGTTCCCGAACTCCTGACGCCCGACACCCTGCTGGTCATCACCTCCCAGTCCGGGGCGAGCGGGGAGGTGGTGGAACTCCTGCACCGGTTCGGCCGTGGAGCGGCCCGCCCGGGTGCGGTCATCGGAATCACCGCCGACGAGGCGAGCCCGCTGGCCGACGGGGCTGACGTCGTCGTTCCGCTGCGCTGCGGTCCCGAGGCGACGGTCAGTACCAAGAGCTACCTGAACAGCCTCCTCGCCCAGGCGCAGGTCGTCGCCGCGGCTACCGGGGGCGATCAGGCGGCCATCGCCGCCGACGCGCACCGGATCGCCGACGTCGTCGCCCGGCAACTGCAGTCTTCCGCTGTCCAGGAGATCGCCGCCGCGGCCCTGGCCCACGATCGTCCCCGCCTGGCCGCGGTGGGCAAGGGGGCCGCGGCTGCGACGTCGCAGTTCGCCGGCCTCATCACCAAGGAGTCCGCCAAGCTCGCCATCGAGGGCTACGTCGGCGGGCAGTTCCGTCACGGGCCCTTCGAGCTCGCTGGTCCCGGCCTCACCCTCTTCGTGTACGGGGCCACGGCCACGACGGTCGATCCGCAGACTGAACAGCTGGCGCGCGACGTCCTCGCCACCGGCGCGGACGTCGTCCTGGTGGGGGATGTGGACCTGCCCGGCGCCACCACCGTCCCCGCGCCGGCCACCACGGAGCTGGAGGGCCTCATGACCGGGGCCGTCGCCGCCCAGCTGCTGGCCGTCGACCTCGCCCGCGCGAACGACACCGTTCCCGGCGCGTTCGCCTTCGGCAGCAAGATCACCACCGCGCTGTGAGTACACCGGTGGACGACCCGACGAGAACGGTCCGACCGGTGGTCGGCGTCGACCTCGGCGGTACCGCGACCCGCACCGTCGTGGTGCTCGGCGGAGAGGTCCTCGCCTCCCAGATCACCAGCACACCCGTGGACCCCTCCACCGCGATCTCCGTCCTGGAGGGTGCGGTCGACGCTGTCCTGCGAGAGGCCGGCTGCGTCATCGACGACCTCTCGGGGATCGGCATCGGAGCCAGCGGTCCCATCGATGCCGCCGGCGTCATCCGAAACCCCGACTCCTTGCCCGCCCTGACCGGCCTCGACGTCGTCGGCGCGTTGAGGGCGCGGTTCGCCACCCCGGTCGTGGTGGAGAACGACGCCGCCACCGCCGCGGTCGCGGAGTTCCGCGTCGGCGCCGGCCGGGGGAGCAGGTCGATGCTCATCGTGACGTTGGGGACCGGAGTCGGGGTCGCCGTCGTGCGAGAGGGCGTCTTGTTCCGGGGTGGGGACGGGCTGCACCCTGAAGGGGGGCACGTCACCGTTCCCGGGGAACGAGCACCGTGCTACTGCGGTCGCCTCACCTGTCTGGAGCAGACCGCCTCACGGTCAGCGCTGCAACGAGCAGCCTCGGCCGTGCGCGGTAGCGGCGACCTCGACGATCTGGCGTCCACAGCTGAGGCCGGCGATCGAGACGCCATCGAAGTCTTCGACCGGTTCGGGCAACGCCTCGCCGACGGCCTCATCGAGTTGTCGACCCAGCACCGTCCTGAGGTCGTGGTGCTGGCAGGCAGCGCCGCCGCCTACCTGCCGCACTTCAGAACAGCGTTGGAGGTGAGGCTGGCGCTCACCACGTCTGCGCCCGTACCGCGGGTGAGAGCCACCGGACTGGGTGATTTCGGCGGCGCGATCGGTGCTGCGTTGCTGGGCGGTCCTCCAGAGGCCTGAAGGGGCTCGAGCGCCGGTCGGGAGCGGGCTCGGATCGACGAGGACAGTCGTGGGGCCACCCTCGGACTCGACCACCTCCGTGACGAGACACGACTGGTGCCGGGACGAGGCGTGGAGCTGGTGCCAGACGGGCTGTGGCCGCGGGTGGACGACGGGCCGGCGCACACCGGTCGAGCCACGACGGACCGGCGTCCTGGGCGTCCGGGCATCGAGGTGTTGTCCGTGCCCGGGCGCGCCTCGTGGGTGAACCCGATCGAGCCGGCGTTCGGGATCGCGACCCGCCGGGTCCTGCGGTACGGCTGGTCCATGACCGGCGACGACGGCGACCCGGCCGTTCAGGAGCGGGTCGAAGAGCGCGGTCGAATCCGTCGACCGGTCCGCTCCACCTGGCAGCCCGCTGCGTGCCCGAGGACCCCCCGAGCGGACCGCTAGGGCCGCACGAGCACCCGCACCGGGTTCCCCCGCCGCTCGTGCAACCGCCGGATCCCGTCCTCGACCTCCTCCAGCCCCACGACCGCGCTGACCGACCGCGACAGGTCCAGCCGGCCGGCGGCCAGCAGCTTCACCAGTGTGCCGATGTCGGAGTTCTGGTACCCCAGGTGCCCCAGGGCCTGCTTGCGCGACAGGTTGAACGACAGCGAGGAACCCAGCGAGATCTCCTGCCCGCTCAGCCCGACCCCCACGACCCGGCCGCGCGGGGCGAGCATCGCCAGCCCCTGCTCGAACGTGGAGGCCAGACCGACGGCGTCGAAGGCGACGTCGAGCAGGTGCCCGTCGGTGGCCTCGGCGATGCGTTCGCGCAGTTCCGGGTCCTGCGGGTCCAGGGCCACGTCCGCGCCGACGGCGAGGGCGCGTTCGCGCACGGCGGGGTCGAGGTCGACCGCGACGACGGGCACGGCCCCGACGAGCCGGGCCAGCTGCACCAGGTGGGTCCCGACCCCGCCGACGCCCCACACCCCGACGGCTTCCCCGGGACGCACGGCGGCGGTGTGCACGACGGCGCCGAAGGGGGTCGAGACGGCGTCGGCGAGCAGGGCGGCCTGCTCCAGCGGGACGCCGTCGGGCACGCGGGTCAGGCCCCCCGCCTCGGCGACGGTGAACTCCGCCCACGCACCGTCGTAGGCGAACGCCATGAGCAGGACGTCGTCGCAGTGCACGAGGTCCCCGCGCCGGCACCGGTCGCAGCGACGGCACGGACGTCCCGCGGCGGGCACGACGCGGTCGCCCACGGCCCACCCGGTCACGCCCTCCCCGAGCGCGGCGATCGTGCCCGACGCCTCGTGGCCCTGGGTGATGGTCTCCGGCCCGCGGGGGTCGTGGAACGAGCCGTCGAGGAGCCCGAGGTCGGAGTGGCAGATGCCGCAGTAGGCGACGTCGACGAGGACCTGCCCGGGGCCCGGTTCGGGCACCGGGACGTCCTCGACCGTCATCGTCCGGGTGGGGACGTGCAGGCGCTGGGCGCGCATCGTGCTGGGCAGTGCGGTCACGGTCGTCCTCCGGGGGTCGTTCCGGTCGTGGTGGTCCGCCAGAACTCCTCGAGCAGTGCGGCGAACTCCTGCGCCCGCTCGATCTGCGGCATGTGCCCCGTGGCTGCGAACACGCGGGTCCGGGCGTGGGGCAGCGCACGGCGCACCGTCGGCAGGTGGGTGACGGGCAGGATGCGGTCCTCCTCGCCCCACACCACGAGGGTGGGCACCGGGTTCCGGGCTGCGCCCCGCAGCAGGTCGCGGCGCCAGCGCCGGCGCACCCCGAGGACGGTCCCGAGGGCGCGGGCGGTCTCGTGCATGACCCGGGTGCCGTGCGGGCGGCGGTCCAGGGCGTCCTGCCGGGCGACGCGCTCGGCCGTGACGAGGTCGCGGTCGTGGAACACCGCCCGCAGCGTCCGGCGGGCGGAGTCCTCGCTCGGGGTGAGCAACCGCCGGGCGAGGAACGGCACGGTGACCAGGCGCAGGGCCGCGGTGACCTCGCGGCCGAAACCCGCGGGGTCGGCCAGGGTGAGGGAGCGGACCAGTTCGGGGTGGTCGACGGCGAACTGCAGGGCGACGGCGCCGCCGAGGGAGTTCCCGACCAGGTGCAGCGGTTCGTCCAGCCAGGCCCGCGCGCAGAACGCGGCGACGAACGCCCCGAGCCGCGGGACGGACGCGGGAACGGGCATCGGATCGGTGCCGCCGAAACCGGCGAGGTCCACGGACCAGCACCGGTACCGGCCGGCGAGGAGGTCCACCTGCTCGTCGAAGTCCTCCAGGCTGCACCCGATGCCGTGCAGGAGCAGGACCGGGTCGCCGGAACCCTGGACGCGGTACCGGACGCGCATCCCGTTGCCCAGCCGCAGCTCCCGGGGCGGCTCGAGGGTCACGAGAACCTCAGGGCGCGGTCGTCGACGCGCCGGTGCCGCAGCGTCCACACGTCGGCGGGGTAGTTCTGCCGCAGCCGCCAGGGGGCGGCGACGCCCTGCTGCGGCAGTTTCCCGGCCGCGCGCCGCACGTACCCGGACTGCAGGTCGATGAGCGGGCGCCGCCGCGGGTCGCGGGGTTCTCCCGGGGTGACGACGCGGTGGCCCCGCCGTTCCATGAGGGCCAGCAGGCGGCACACGTGCTCGGTGACGAGGTCGATCTTCAGGGTCCACGACGCGTTCGTGTACCCCAGGGCGAAGGCGAAGTTCGGGACACCCGAGATCATCATCCCCCGGTACACGACCCGGTCGGCCGGGTCGACGGGCTGCCCGTCGACCTCGAGCCGCATCCCGCCGAGGAACAGCAGGTCCAGGCCGGTGGCGGTGACGACGACGTCGGCGGGGAGTTCTGCTCCGGAGGCGAGCCGGATCCCGGCCGCGGTGAACGTCTCGATCCCGTCGGTGACCACCGAGGCGGTCCCGGCGCGCACGGCGCGGAACAGGTCCCCGTCCGGCACGAAGCAGACCCGCTGGTCCCACGGGTCGTACCGGGGGGTGAAGTGGCGGTCGACGTCGAAACCCTGCGGCAGCCTGGCGGCGACGCGTTCGCGCAGGAACCGTCGCGCGGCCTGTGGGCGGCGCCGGCTGAACTGGTAGGAGGCGGTGGCGACGGCGACGTGCTTGGCCCGGACGAGGGAGTAGGCGAGCCGGCCGGGGACCCTGCCCCGCAGTCGGTCGGCGAGGTGGTCGCGCGAGGACAGCGCCAGCACCCAGCTGGGGGAGCGCTGCAACATCGTCACGTGCGCCGCGTCGCGGGCCAGGTTCGGGACGAGGGTCACGGCGGTCGCCCCGCTGCCGACGACGACCACCCGTTTCCCGCTGACGTCCAGGTCCGTCGGCCAGTGCTGCGGGTGGACCAGCCGGCCACCGGCGGCCGTGAAGTCCGCGGTCCCCGGGAACTGCGGCGCGTACCCCCGGTCGTAGCGGTAGTACCCCGTGCAGCTCAGCAGGAACCCGCACGTCAACGTCGCGGTCTCGGTCCCCCCGTCAGGGCCGGGACGTTCGACGAGGACGGTCCAGCGCCCCGTCGCGGAGGAGAACCGCGCCGAGACGACCCGGTGGTGGTAGCGGATGCGCTCCTCGACGCCGAACTCCCGGGCCGTGTCGGAGATGTACTCGTGGATCGAGGCGCCGTCGGCGATGGCCCTGCCGCCGGTCCAGGGCCGGAACGAGTACCCGAGGGTGTACATGTCCGAGTCCGAGCGCACGCCCGGGTAGCGGAACAGGTCCCACGTGCCGCCCGTCGTGCCGCGGGCCTCCAGGACGGCGAACGTCGCCCCCGGGCGGCGCCGTCGGAGCTGGCAGGCGGCACCGACGCCGGACAGGCCCGCTCCGACGACGAGGACGTCGAGGTGCTCGGTCGCTGCGCTGCTGTCCACGGCACCAGCGTTCAACACCCTGTCGAGTCTGTCAACAGGGTGTCGATAAACGAGGTCGGTCGGTACAGTCGGGCCGGTGAGCGAGCCCACCGCCGTCGCCCGGGGGCGCCGCGCGCCCCGCACCCGCGGGGACGACCGCGAGCGCGCCATCCTCGACACCGCGGAGCGGCTGCTGGGTGAGCGCTCGTACGCCGACGTCTCCGTCGACGACCTCGCGCGCGGCGCGGGCCTGTCCCGGCCGACGTTCTACTTCTACTTCCCCTCCAAGGAGTCCGTCCTCCTGGCGCTGCTGGACCGCGTCGTCGCCGAGGCCCGCGCGCGCCGCGACGAGGCCTTCGCGCAGCCCGCGGCCGACGCGGAGGGTCGCTGGCGACAGGCCATCGGGGCGATCGCGCAGCCGTTCCGCTCCCACCTGGCCGTGACCCTCGCCGCGGCCGAGGCGCGGGCCACGAGCGCCGCGGTCCGGGACGTCTGGAACGGCGTCATGGACCGGTTCGTCACCGAGACGGCGACGCAGATCGAGGCCGAACGGGCCCGGGGAGCCGCCCCCGACGGACCGCCGGCGCGGGACCTGGCAGTCGCCCTGAACTGGATGAACGAACGCGTCCTGCACTCCGCCTTCGCCGGGGAGCAGCCCGCCCTCGCGGCCGACGACGCCGTGGAGGTGCTGCTCGTCGTCTGGTTGCGGACGATCTACGGGACGGGCCCGGACGTCAGCTCTCCGCGCTGAGCGCGGTGCGCAGGCTCCGCAGCCCCGTGCGGATCTCGGCGGCCAGGATCTCCGGCTGCTCGAACGCCGCGAAGTGCCCGCCCCGGTCCGCCTCCCCGTAGTGGACCAGGTTCGGGTAGGTCTTCTCGATCCAGCTGCGCGGCAGCCGGGGGACGTCGCGCGGGAACACGGTCACGGCGACGGGCAGCGTCAGTCCCGGGCCGGCGAAACTGCTCGTCCGGTTCTCCCAGTAGGTCCGCGCGGACGACGCGGCGCTGTTGGTGAACCAGGCGAGCGAGACCACGTCCAGCATCTCGTCGGGGCTGAGCGCGTCCTCGGCGAGCCCGTCGTTGTCCGTCTTGGACTGGAACTTCTCGTAGATCCAGGCCGCCTGGCCGACGGGGGAGTCCGCCAGCGCGAACCCCACGGTCTGCGGTCTCGTCGCCTGCAGGTGGTTCGACCCGCCGAGTTCACCGGTGTACCGGGCGAGCCCGTCCACGGCGTACCGCTCCTCGGCGGAGAGCGCGTCGGAGACCTGCGCGGGGACGGCGAGCGGGGTGTTCAGGTGGATCCCCAGCAGCCCGGGGGGTCGTTGCGCACCCAGGGCGGTGGTCACCGCGGCACCCCAGTCACCGCCCTGGGCCGCCCACCGCTCGTACCCCAGGCGCGCCATGAGTTCCGCCCACGCGGCCGCGGTGCGGGCGGCGTCCCACCCCGTCCCGGCGGGTTTGCCGGAGAAGCCGAACCCGGGCAGCGACGGGACGACGACGTGGAACGAGTCGGCCGGGTCCCCTCCGAACGCGGCGGGGTCGGTCAACGGACCGATCAGCTTCAGCAGTTCGACGATCGAACCCGGCCAGCCGTGCGTGATCAGCAGGGGCATCGCGTCGGGGTTCGTGGACCGGACGTGCAGGAAGTGCACGTCGAGGCCGTCGAGGGTGGTCAGGAACTGCGGCAGGCGGTTGAGGTCCGTCTCGAACCGGCGCCAGTCGTACTCCCGGGCCCAGTGGTCGACCAATGCGCGCAGGTTCTGCGACCGGACGCCCTGGGACCAGTCGGGGACGGTCTCCGGGTCGGGCCAGCGGGTGTTCCGGAGCCGCCGGCGGAGGTCCTCGACCTCGGAGTCCGGGACGTCCACCGTGAACGGGCGGACGGCGGTCGGGTCGGTGGTCGGGGACGTGGTCCTGGTCATCGCTTCGTCCTCTCGGGGCGTGGGGGTCGCGCGGTGGACGTCACGGGCACCTGCCCGTGGAACCTCGCCGGCGCGACGTCGTCGTCAGTTGGCGAACGTCGATGACGCTAATCGATTGCACACGCGTGTGCAAGGGTTTCTTGCACACCGCTGTGCAAGGATGGTGGCGTGACCGACACGCGAGAACGCATCCTCGACGTCGCGCTCGTGGTCCTGGGAGCCGACGCCGACGCCGGCATGGGGGAGATCGCCTCGGCCGCGGGGGTGGTGCGGCGCACGGTCTACGGGCACTTCCCCTCGCGCACCGAGCTGGTGCGCACCCTGGCGCAGCGCGCCGTCGACGAGATCGCCGCCGTGCTCGCGGACGTCGAGGGCTCCGGCCGGGACGCCGACACCGCGTGGACGGAGTTCACCACGCGCCTGTGGCCGCTGGTGCACCGCTACCGGGTGCTGGTGACCCTGCGGCGCGGGGAGCACGGCCAGGACATCCACGCCCTGCTGGGGCCGGTCGAGGAGGTCCTGGCGCGGCTGGTGTCCCGCGGGCAGGAGAGCGGGGCGTTCGGCCGCCACCTGCCCGCGGACGTCCTCGCCCGGGTCGCCTGGGGCGTGGTGTTCGCCGTCGCGGACGCCGAGCACCCCGACCACGCCGCGGGTGCGCGGGCGGTGACGACCACCAGCCTCCTGGTCCTGGGAGTCCCCCGGGACCGCGCCGACGCGCTGGGCGCAGGGTCGGTGTGACCTCCGTCAGGACAGGACGTCGGTGGACAGCAGCCGCACGAGCGCCTCGGGGGCCAGCGCCCTGCGGACCAGGCGGCCGTGCTCGTCCACCAGGGTCAGGGGGCAGCTGACCCCCGCGCGCCCCAGCTCCGTGGCCGCCCAGCGGGGCAGCGGTTCGGAACCCTCCAGGCCGCGCACCTGCTGCTGCCGGGCGGGCGACAGGCCGGCCCACCACCCGGCGACCAGGTCGTCGTGGGGCGAGGCGACGGGCAGTGGTGCGCTCGGAGGGAGGGCCTGCGCCACCGCGTCGACGACGGTCGTGGGGGGTGTCGTGGGTGGCGTCATGAGCGCACTGTGGCCCGCACCGGGCGCGCGCGCATCTGGTCCCGAGCACCGGAACGCGGTACCGGGTGGACGGGCCGCACCGCGGCCCCGGCCGGGGCCGGGTGCCGGGGTGGTGATCACCGGCTCCGCTCCGCCGCGGCCCTCGCGATGACCCTGCGGGGCAACGCCATCGCCTCGGCGGAGCGTGCGGGCGCAGGAGTGCGGCGACCCGGGCGAGCGCTCCGGGGGGCCGCGCCGGACCGCTCACCCGGACGGGCGCATCGGGCCCGGCCCGTCAGTCCTCCTCGGTCACCAGTCGCACGTCCTGCTGGACGTTGCCGCGGGTGGCCCGGCTGTACGGGCAGGTCTGGTGGGCCAGGTCGAGCAGTTCCCGCGAGGTCTCCTCGGGGACCCCGGGCAGCTGGGCCTCGATGGTCACCGCCAGGTCGATCCCCTCGGCCAGGCCGCCGGTGACGCCCACGGTGACGGAGACGGCGGAGTCGGCGACGTCGACCTTGCGGGCGCGGGCGACCGCCTTCAGGGCGCTGTGGAAGCAGGCGGCGTACCCGGTGGCGAACAACTGCTCGGGGTTGGTCCCCGGGCCGTCGTCGCCACCCATCCCGCGCGGGATGGACAGGTTCAGGTCGAGCCGGTCGTCGGAGGACGTGACGCGACCGTCGCGGCCGCCCCAGGCGGTGGCGGTGGCTTCGTACAACGTGGGCATGGGTGCTCGCTCTCTCGAAGATTCACGTACCAAGGTGGTGCACGAATAGTATGCGCCCGTGCCCGAGCTCACGAGAGGTCGACCCCGAGACCCCCGCATCGACGCCCGCGTCCTGGCGGCTGCGGTCGCCGAGCTCGCCGAGAAGGGCATCGCCGAGTTCAGCGTCCGGGGTGTGGCGTCGCGGGCGCACGTGGACCGGCGCGGTGTGCACGCACGGTGGCCGCGGACCGACGACCTGGTCGTCGACGCGCTCGCGACGTTGACGGCCGGTCTGCAGCCACCCGCGACCGGCTCCCTGCGCGCCGACCTCGAGGCCCTGGTCCCCGACATCGCGGCGGCCCTGTCCGGGGCCCGGCGGCAGGTGCTGCAACGGTGCCTGGACGAGGTGGCCGTCGCCCCGGAGATCACCCACCGCTTCCGCCGCGACCACGTCGACCGGTGCTCGGCCGTCGTGGAGGACGCGTTCCACCGCGCCCGCGAGCGCGGGGAGCTCAGCGCCTCCACGTCACCCGCGGGGGCGACCGAGCTGCTCATGGGCTCGCTGCTCGTGCGGGCCCTGCTGCAGGGGGACGCCGCGGTCGACGCCGACGGTCAGCGACGGGTCCTCGACCACGTCCTGGGTCTGACCCTCGTCCCCGGGCGGGCCGCCGGGTAGGCCGCGCCGGCGCAGGTCCGGGGAGCGGCGCCGACCCGGTCTCCCGCGTCAGGCCAGGGCGGTGTCGATGAGGACCTCCGCCGCGGCCCGGGCGTGGGCCGCGGCCTCGGGGCGGCCCTCGATCGCCGCGGTGGTCTGCGCCCCCTCGGCCAGCAGCGCCAGCTGCGCCGCCAGCGCGGGCGGCCCGCCCAGGTCGTCGACGAGCCCGGCCACGTACCGCTGGAACGAGGCCTTCTGGGCGCGCACGGTGTCGGCGACCTCGGGGGAGACGCCGCCGAGCTCGCCGAAGGTGTTGATGAACCCGCAGCCGCGGAACCCGTCGCTGCGGAACCAGGAGTCCAGGAAGTCGTACACCGCGAGCAGGCGCTCGCGCGGCGACGTCGCCGAGGCCGTCGCGGCGGCGATGCCCTGCTCCCAGGTGCCCTCGCGGTGGTGCAGGACGGCCAGGACGAGGTCGTCCTTGGACGAGAAGGCGGCGTAGAGGCGCTTCAGCGGCACGCCCGACTCCGCCCGGACCGCGTCCATGCCCACGCTCTGGACGCCGCGGGCGTTGAAGAGGCGGTCGGCGGCCTCGACGAGGCGTTCGCGGTCCGGTCGCACGTCGGTCGCCGACATTTCTCCCCCAGGGGCCTTGCGCTGAGAACCAACGTTCTCTACTGTACATCCCAACGCCAGAGAACGAGCGTTCTCCGGTTTGTCGAGAAGGAGTGACGTCATGGGCCTCATCACCGTCGGCCAGGAGAACTCGACCCCGATCGAGCTGTACTACGAGGACCACGGCACCGGCCAGGCGGTCGTCCTGATCCACGGCTACCCCCTCGACGGTTCCTCGTGGGAACGCCAGACGCGTGAGCTGCGCGCCGCGGGCTACCGGACGATCACCTACGACCGTCGCGGGTTCGGCCGCTCCTCCAAGGTCGAGACGGGCTACGACTACGACACGTTCGCGGCCGACCTGAACGCCGTCCTCACCGCGCTGGACCTGACCGACGTCGTCCTCGTCGGGTTCTCGATGGGCACCGGCGAACTGGCCCGCTACGCGAAGCTGTTCGGCACCGACCGCATCGCGAAGTTCGCGTTCCTGGCCTCCCTCGAACCCGGGATGCTCGGCCAGGGCGTGGACCAGGCGCTGTTCGACGGGATCGCGGCGAACGCCAAGGCCGACCGGTTCGCCTGGTTCACCGAGTTCTACGCGAACTTCTACAACCTGGACGAGAACCTCGGGAAGCGGATCTCGCAGGAGGCCGTGACCGCCAGCTGGAACACCGCCAGTGGCAGCGCCCCGGTCGCGGCCTACGCCGTCGTGCCGTCCTGGATCGAGGACTTCACCGCTGACGTGGCAGCCGTGCGCGACAGCGGCAAGCCCGCGTTGATCGCTCATGGCACGGGTGACCGGATCCTGCCGATCGACGCCACCGGCCGCCCGTTCCACGCCGCCTTCCCCGAGGCCGAGTACCAGGAGATCGACGGCGCGCCCCACGGCATGCTGTGGACCCACGCCGACGAGGTGAACGCCGTCCTGCTGCCCTTCGTCCAGGGGTAGTCCACACCTGTCTGCCGGCCCGGTCCCCCTCGCGGGGGCCGGGCCGGACGTGCGTCGGCACCTATAACTCTGAGTAGTTACGTGTGACTGAAAGTTGTCCGAGTTTCAGCGCGCGGACCGTCACGCCCTTCACCACGATGGACTCAGGTCGACGATCCGACGGCCCCCGCAGCAGGGGTGCCCGACCGTAGGCCCGCGTCAGTCGAGGAAACGGCTCCCGGGGTGTGTCCCGTTCGTGAGCGCACTCCTGACGTCCGGCACCACACCGCAGACGACGAAGGGTAAACCACACCATGGCGTCCAACCTCACCCCCGAAACCCTCTACGGGGCCACCGTCACCGGCCGCGACGGGAACAAGATCGGCAAGGTCGAGGAGGTCTACCTCGACAACACCAGCGGCCAGCCCGAGTGGGTCTCGGTCAAGACGGGCCTGTTCGGCGGGAACGTCTCGCTGCTGCCGCTGTCCCAGGCCGAGGTCGCCGGCGACTCCATCACCGTCCCGTTCGACAAGTCGATGGTCAAGGATGCGCCCCACCACGACCCGGGCCGCGAGCTGAGCGAGACCGACGAGGCGGACCTCTACCGCTACTACGGTCTCGGTGCTTCCGCAGGCACCACCGGCACCACGGACGCCGGCATCACCGGGACCAACGTCACCGGGGGTACGGACACCCTGCACCGCAACGAGTCTGAGGTCCGCGACGACGCGGCCGACCTGCGCGGGGACGATCGGCGTGGGGACGATCTTCGCGGCGACGGCCTGCGTGAGGACGCCGTGCGCGGCAAGGGGCACGACACCTCCGGGCCGAACACCGACGACGCCATGACGCGTTCCAAGGAAGAACTCCGCGTCGGCACCGAGACCCGCGAAGCGGGTCGTGCGCGGCTGCGCAAGCACGTCGTCACGCACACCGAGACCCGCGAGGTCCCCGTGTCGCGCGAAGAGGTCGTCGTCGAGCGCGAACCCATCACCGAGGCCAACCGCGGTGAGGCCCTCTCAGGTGGCGACATCACCGAGGAGGAGCACGAGGTGGTCCTCACCGAGGAGCGTCCGGTCGTGACCACCGAGACCGTCCCGGTCGAGCGCGTCAAGCTCGGCACCCGCACGGTGGAGGACTCCGAGACCGTCGAGGCGAAGGTCCGCGAGGAGCAGATCGACCTCGACGCCGGCCAGGAGACGACCACCCGCGGCACCCACCGCGACTGATCCCCGTCCAGCCCCGGGGGCCGGTGAGTGGCTGAGCCGCCACCGCTCCCCGGTGGGCTCCGGACCACGCAACGCCCCGGTTCGCCACCCAGTGCGCGTCCACGCGGCGCGCCACAGCAGTTCGGAGAGGGCTCATGAGCGAGTCGACGGACCGCGGTTCCCACGCCGCGGGTGACGACGGGCGGACGCCGGGTGCGCAGGCGCGCACGGCGGACGACAGCCCGTCCCTGATCCACCGGCCGGGTGGTGCGGACACCGACCACGACGGCCACCACCGCACCCCCGGGCAGGAGGCCGCCAACCGCAAGGCCCCCGCCGCGCCCCCGATGGACCGGCGCTCGGTCGTCGAGCGGGAGAAGAACGCGCTCGGCGGGGTGAAGGTCGGGTCGGCCTTCTTCGGCTGGCTGACCGCCACCGGCACCGCGGTGCTGCTCACCGCGCTGCTGGCGGCGACCGGTACGGCCGTCGGGCTCGCCGGCAGCAACGGCCTGGACGCAGCGCTCACGAGCGCGCAACGGACCGCCGCGGGGAACGCCGGGACCATCGGCGTCGCCGGCGCGATCGCGGTCCTGGTGGTGCTGTTGATCGCCTACTTCTGCGGCGGCTACGTCGCCGGCCGCATGGCCCGGTTCAACGGCGCCAAGCAGGGCGTCGCGGTGTGGGTCTGGGCCGTCGTGATCGCCGTCGTCGTGGCGGTCCTCGCCGCGATCGTCGGGAACCAGTACGACGTCCTCGGGCAGCTCAACAGCTTCCCCCGGATCCCGGTCGACTCCGGCGACCTGACCGCCGGATCGGTCCTGACCGTCGTCGCCGCGGCCGTCGTCGCCCTGCTCGGCGCGGTCCTGGGGGGCCTGGCCGGCATGAGGTTCCACCGCCGCGTGGACCGGGCCGGCCTGGGGCGCTGAACGCCCCACGAGAACCGATCGACCATCGACACAGGAGGAACGACGCATGTCGCAGAGCACGGGACCGGGGTCGGACCCGCTGGGTACGTACTCCCCGGGCATCGACCCGCTCGAGACCGAACCGCTGGGCGCGGACCCCCTGACCCAGGGGTACGCCGAGACCGGTGCCCACACCGCGCCGGGAACCCCGTCGGGCACCGGCGGCTCGGCGAAGGAGACCGCCCAGGAGACCGCGGACGCCGCCAAGCACCAGGCCGGTGCGGTCGCGGGAACCGCGAAGGAGCAGGCCTCCGCCGTCGCCGGGTCCGCCAAGGAACAGGCGGGCAACGTCCTGGCCGAGGCCAAGGACCAGGCCGGCGACCTCCTCGGTGACCTGCGCCGGCAGCTGGCCGAGCAGTCCGACACCTTGCGCGACCGGATCGCCGAGTTCCTCACCGAGGCCGGTTCGGAGCTGGAGCACATGGCCGGGGCCGGGGGACGGTCCGGCTACGCCACGCAGCTCGTGCGCCAGGTCGGGGACCGCGCCTCGAGCTGGGGCTCGCACCTGACCAACCACGGCTCGGCCGACCTGCTGGAGCAGACCCGCGGGTTCGCCCGGCGCCGGCCCGGCGCGTTCGTCCTCGGGGCCCTCGTCGCGGGGGTCGCCGCGGGCCGTCTGACGCGCGGGGCCAAGGCGCACCACGACGACACCACGGACACCACCGGGACGGCCGTGGCGACCACCACGCCGGCCCCCTACGCCGCGCCCACGACCACCGCCACCTCCGGGCCGGCCGGGGTGCCCACCCTGACCCCGCCGGTGGAACCGCTGGGCACGGGGACCCGCCCCACGGCGCCCTACGGCGACGAGTTCGTCCCCGTGGACACCCCCGCTGATCCGCGCGAGTTCCGGCCGTGACCGGCGGGGCGACCGCCGTACCCCCGCCCAGCGGGGCGCCCCACGGCGGAACGGCCGACGACCGGTCCATCGGGGAGATCGTCGGCAGCATCACCGGGGAGTTCTCCACGCTGGTGCGCCAGGAGATCACCCTGGCCCGGGCCGAGGCGACCCGCGACGCGAAGGTCGCCGGCAAGGGTGCGGGGATGCTGGCCGGGGCCGGTGTCGCAGGGCACCTGTTCCTCATCTCCCTGAGCGCGCTCGTGGTCATCGTCCTCGGCCGTCTCATCGGGTACGGCTGGTCCGCGCTCATCGTGACGGTCGTCTGGGCGGTGGTCGCGGCGATCCTGGCCTCCCGCGGCCGCGCTGAACTGAAGAAGATCCCGCCGCCCCTGGAAGAGACCCAGAAGAGCTTGAAGGAGGATGCGCAGTGGCTGAAGAACCGGAACAGCTGAGGCACGACATCGAGGGGACGCGCAGCCAGCTGTCGTCCGACCTCGACGCGCTGAGCGACCGCCTGGCCCCCTCGAACATCGCCCAGCGCCAGGTCGACAAGGCCAAGGCGAGCGTGACGGGCGTCAAGGACCGCGTGTTCGGTTCGGCCCACGACGCGGCCGACTCCGTGCGCGACGCGGCCGGGGACGCCCGGGGAGGCGCCGCTGACGGGAAGGCCGCCGTGCGCCGCAAGGCGCAGGGCAACCCGTTGGCCGCCGGGCTGATCGCCTTCGGCGCGGGGTGGCTCATCTCCTCGCTGCTGCCCGCCTCCGACAAGGAGACCGAGGCTGCCGGGTCCCTCGTCGAGAAGGTGAAGGACTCCCCGCTGCTCAAGGAGGCCAAGGCCACGACGTCCGACATCGGCTCCTCCCTGGGTGAGCACGCCAAGGACGCGGCCGCGTCGGTCAAGGAGACCGCCCAGGGCGCGGCGGCGACGGTGCAGGACGACGCGCGCGACGCCGCCGGAACCGTCAAGGACCACGGGACCCAGGCGGCTCAGGACGTCAAGGACACCGCGGGTCGCTGACCGGTACCCCGCGCACGACCGGAACCCACCGCCCGCCCGGGTGGTGGGTTCCGTCGCGTCCGGCCCCGGCTCACCGGGCCGTGACCGCCCACTCCAGCCCGAGTTCCGTGAACGTCTTCCCCTCCGTCACCGCGCGCTGGACGGCCTCCTCGACCCCGGGCAGCTGCAACCCGACGTCGCCGTCGCCGAACTCCACCCGCCGCAGGAACCGCGGGTCGATCCGCCGCGGGGCCGGGGCGTTCACGACGGCGTCCTGCACCCGGGCGAACCCCCCGGCGTCCTCGATCGGGGACAGCGGGCGCTCGCCGGTCCGCACGGCCCGCAGGAGGTCGTCGACGAGGTCGGTCCGCTGGTGCCGCGTGACCAGGGGAGGCCGGCCCGGGACCTCCTCGACCACCACGTCGGCGGCGTAGTGCAGCCGGATCGTGCCGCCCGTCCCGGTGACCGTCACGAAGGGTTCCCCGACGTCGGTGGCGGCCAGGGTGACGGCCACGACGACCTCGTGGCCGGAGACCAGCCGGGCCCGGGCCACCGACGTGTCGTCGGCCTCGATGTCGTTGACGTGGAACAGGTCCGTCTCGACGCCCGTCACGTCCTCCAGGCGCTGGGCGCCGGCGACCGCCAGGACGGTCGCCACGGCGTGGGCCAGCGGGTTCGTCAGCGCGCCGTCCGCGACGACGCGGCCCGCGAGCCGGCGCCGCCCCGCCCACGGGGCCCGGTCGTAGTAGGCGCGGGTCCGCAGCCAGCACCCCGCGGCCGAGTACCCCGTGACCTCACCGATCCGGCCCTCGGCCACCCTGCGGCGGACGTGCTGCAGCGCAGCCGATCCCAGGCTCTGGAAACCGACCTGAACCCAGCGTTCCCGCTCGGCGGCCAGGGCCAGCAACGCCTCGAAGGAGGGCAGGTCGGCGGTGGCGGGCTTCTCCACGAGGACGTGCGCGCCGGCGCGCAGAGCCCGGGAGGCGAGGTCGGCGTGCGTGTGCAGCGGGGTGCTCACGACGACGACGTCGGGTGCCTGGACCGCGAGGACGTCGTCGAGGGCGTCGAACTGCGGGACGCCGTCGAGGGGTTCGGCCAGCGGCGCGGGATCGGCCAGCGCCACCAGGTCGACCTCGCCCCGGCGGTGCCGGGTCACGAGGCGGTCGAGGTGGTTGGCGCCGTAGCCGTGCACGCCCACGAGCGCGACGCGGGGGACCGGGGTGATCGTCATGCCTGCACCTCCAGGAGTTCGGCCGCGAGCGAGGCCGCCCGCGGGTCGTCGAGGACATCGTCGCTGACGAGGACGTCGATCTCCTGGACCAGGGGCCGGTCCGGTGTCACGGGCAGGCGTTCCGTCACGGCCAGCGCCGGGCCGAAACCGACGTACCCCTCGGTGCGGACGAACCAGGGGCGCGCCGGGCCGCGCTGGACGGCGAGGAGCGAGGCCCCCGGCGCGCTCAGCAGCAACCACGGGGACGAGGACCCGTGCGCGCGGTCGGTCCCGGCCCCGTCGGCGGTGCAGACCCGTGCGGCCGGGAACGGCGTGCGCCAGAACCACCCGCCGTAGAACGCGCCCGGGCGGCCGTTCGTCGCCGGGGAACCCACCGACAGGTCGTGGTCGGGGACCAGGAGCGTGGACCACGACAGCACCCAGCCGGCGGGGTGCGGCCGGACCCGCACGCGACGTTCCTCCCGGCCCTGGCGGACCCCTGCGGCGTCGGACCACTCGACCGTCAGGTCCGGGCCGGCCGCCGGGTCCGCCTCGTGGTCCCGGCGGTCCACGACGACCTGCCGGCCGTGGTTGGGCAGCGGGGTGGAGCCCCGGCCCCGGACGTGGGTCCGCCCGCCCCAGTGGCTCGTCCCGGACAGGTCCGCGACCGCCATCGAGACCCCGTGGTGGTGGGGGTGGTCGGCCGGGCCGCTGGCCGTGACGACCGTCCCGGCCAGGGTGCGGACGGGGTGCAGGTACGGCCGCGGGGAACTCTCCGGGGCGAGGTCCTCCCCGGTGCGCAGTTCCAGCACGTCGATCGCCGGGGTCGTCGTCACGAGTCCTCCGGTGCGAGGTGGCGGTCGAAGGCCCCGAAACGGGCCGTGCCGGGTTCAGCGCCGAGGGGCGCCGCGGCGAACAGGGCCGTCTCGGCGCCGATCCAGTGTCCGACGCTGACCGGTTCGCCCTCCAGCACCGCGAACGGTTCCCGGCCCGGCCAGCTCAGGGTGGTGGTCGTGGTGGCGTCCGCCCCGACGGCGAGCTCGACGTGCAGGCGGGTCCCGGCGGGCACGCGGCCGTGGACCTCGACCCGTTCGTCCTGGTCGTCGGGCGCGCGGCGGGCCGAGACGACCTCGTCGTCGCCGTGGGCGGTGCGGCGCAGCCCCGCCCACGAGTAGGCCAGACCCAGGACGGCGACCCCGGCCCGCGCCCCCGCGGGCCCTGCGAGGGACACCGACGTCGTGAACCGGCACGCGAGCAGCGGGACGGGCTGGCCCAGGACCTGCGGGAGGGTGCGCAGGTTCCCCGTGTCGCAGGCGGTGCCCCGCAGCACGAGCTCCCCGTCGTCCGACCGGGCCTGGTCGGCGGGGACGTCGGCCTGCCACCGCCACTGCGGGCCGATCCCCGTGCGGAAGTCGTCGCTGCCCCCGGGCAGCCGGGAACCCTGCTCGGTGCCGTGCGGGCTCGGGTGGGTCAGCACGGGGACGCCGCGGGTCTCGCCCTCGGCCGCCCGCCCGATGACGGGGAAACCGTCCGTGCCCCAGCGCAGCGGCTGCAGGTGGACGACCCGCCCGACGGCGCCGGTGTCCTGGAAGTGCAGGAACCAGTCCGTGCCCGACGGCGTGTCGACCCAGGCCCCCTGGTGCGGTCCGTTGACCGGGCCGTCCCCCTGGTGCAGGACGACGCGGTGCTCCCACGGGCCGGTCAGCGAGGAGGCGCGGAACACCGACTGCCAGCCCGTCGCGACCCCGCCGGCGGGGGCGAACACGAGGTAGTCGTCACCGCGGCGGTGCAGCTTGGGGCCCTCCAGGGTCGTGCACCCGGGGACCTCGTCACCGTCGATCAGCGTCCGGCCCGGGCCCAGGGGGCGGGTGAGGGCGGCGTCCACCGGGACGAGCGACAACCGGTTCTTCGTGCCGCTGCGGCTGCGGGCCCACCCGTGGACCAGCCAGGTCGACCCGTCGTCGTCCCAGAACGGGCAGGGGTCGATGAGCCCGAGGCCGGCGAGGAGTTCGCGCGGTTCGGACCAGGGGCCGGCGGGGTCGGTCGCGCTGACGACGAAGAGGCCGCGGTCGGGATCGGGGAACACGACGTGGAAGGTCCCCGCGTGGTGGCGGATCGCCGGGGCCCAGACCCCGCCGCCGTGCCGGGGCAACCCGAAACCCGGCCCGACCCGCGGCAGGGCGTGGGTCAGCAGGTCCCATTTCACCAGGTCCCGCGAGTGCAGGACGGGCAGGCCGGGGGACCGGTTGAAGCTCGACGTCACCAGGTAGTAGTCCTCGCCCACCCGGATCGCGTCCGGGTCGGGCCAGTCGGCGGCGAGCACCGGGTTGCGGTACGTCGGGGTTTGCTCCGCGGGGGGTTCCACCGCGTGGGGTCCTGCCGTTGACGGGGGCTTGGCGGGCATGGCCACACCCTACTGGAAAGCGTTTACTCACGGGGCTCCGGAAACTACAGTGGTCCCGTGAACTCCACCGTGGTCGTCGGCGACGACGCCGAACTCGTCCCGTCGATCGGGCTCGCCCTGGCCGACCCGGACGTCACCGAGATCGTGGTCCGTCCCGGCCGGTACGTCGAGCACCTGCGCGTCGAACCCCGCGGACTCCCGCTGACGATCAGGTCCTCGACCGGCCGGGCCGAGGACGTCGTCATCTCCTTCGGACTGCGGCAGGGAGACCGCGACCGCACGGGACTGCCGTACGTCCAGGACTGCGCCACCCTCACCGTCGCGGCCGACGACGTGCGCCTGCTCGACCTCACCGTCGAGAACACCTACGACAAGCGCGTGGACCCGGATCTGCCTGACTCGCAGGCGATCGCGATCCGCACGCTGGGAGACAGGATCCGCCTCGAACGGTGCCGGCTGATCGGCCGGCAGGACACCCTCCTGCTCGACGCCCCGGGCTGGTCCGACGTCCGCCACGTCCACCTGACCGACTGCTACGTCGAGGGTGACGTGGACTTCGTGTACGGCCGTGCCACTGCGGTCATCGAGGGCGGGGAGGTCCGCAGCAACGGTCCCGGCTGGGTCGCCGCCCCCTCCACGGCCCGGGAGAACCCGCGCGGTCTGCTGTTCTCCGGGGTGCGCCTGACCGGTCCGGGCCTGCCCGCCGGCAGCGTGCACCTGGGCCGCCCCTGGCACCCGGGCGGCAAACCCGACGCCGTCGGCCAGGCGTTCTTCGTCGACTGCGCGTTCGGTCCGCACGTCGCCGCCGAGGGGTTCACCGAGATGGGGGGTTTCGACTGGCGCGACGCCCGGTTCGGGGTGCGCGGGGGGACGGGTCCCGTGAACCCGGACTGGCCCGCGGTCCCCGAAGGTTCCCCGGTCGAGCCCGCGCAGTTCCTCGCCGGCTGGGACGGACCCGCGAAACCCACCGGGCGCATCGTCGTGGTCTCCGACTCCACCGCCTCGGCCTACCCGGGCGACCGGTTCCCGCGCACGGGCTGGGGCCAGGTGCTCGCCGAGGTGAGCGGGGCCGAGGTCCTGGACCTCGCGGTGTCCGGCGCGAGTTCGGGCAGCTTCCTGGCCACGGGGGCGTTCGACGCCGCGCTGGACCGTCTCGAACCCGGGGACCTGCTGCTCGTGGCCTTCGGCCACAACGACGCGAAACCCGACGAGCGGTTCGCCGACGTGCACCGCACGTACCCGGCGAACCTGCGCCGCATGGTCGTCGGGGCCCGGTCCCGCGGCGCGCACCCGGTCCTCCTGACGCCCGTCGAGCGCCGGTCGTTCGACGACCGAGGTCGTGCCCGGTCCACCCACGGCGGGTACCCCGAGGCCGTGCGCCGGCTCGCCGTCGCCGACGGGATCGCGTGGTTCGACCTGACGGTCGCCAGCCGGCGGCTGTGGCAGGAGCAGGGCGAGGAGGGCAGCAAGGACTCGTTCCTGTGGCTGGCCCCCGGTGTCCACGCGGGGTTCCCGGACGGCGAACGCGACGACACCCACCTGTCCAGGGCGGGGGCCGTCGCGGTCGCGGAGCTGGTCACCTCAGGGCTGCGGGACCTGGGCCTGCTGAGCTGAGGAGGGGGCCGAACCCTCGAGGGCGGTGAAGGCGGCGAACAGGTCGGCGGCGAGCAGCCGCTGACCTTCCGCCGTCAGGTGGGTGGTCACGTCGTTGACGTGACCGGCGCGGGTCGGGGCGAACGCGGTGCCCGCCAGCCGCCGCGGGGTGGCCGCGTGCGCCGCAGCGACCCCGGCGTGGTCCGGGAACGCGGCCAGCCGTTCGGGCGCCATCCCGCCCAGCAGGAACGGGACGTCCCGGGCGGTGGGCACCTGCGCCCGGAACGCGGTGACGAGCTCGTCGAGGTCGGCGGCGTACTCGGCCTCGCCGCGGCCCTGGCCGCCGTCCGTCTCGCCCTGGTGCCACAGGACGACCCGCACCCGGGAGCCGGGACCGGCGGCGGCCAGGGCCGCGCGGACGTGCTCGGTGGCGAGGGCGAAGAGGTTCGGCGTCCCCTCGACCTCCAGACCGACCTTCCAGACCCCCGGGTACGTCCCGTGGGTGCGGAACCCGGTGCCGCCGACGGCCGCGGGCACCACGAGCACCCCGCGGTCGGCGGGCAGGGTGGGCAGCAGGAGCGAGGCGAAGGGGCCGCCCGGCCCGACGCCGCCCGGCGGGTGGCCCAGCAGCGGCCAGAACGGCTCGCGGGCGGGCACGATCCGGCCGGCGTCCGGTCCGGACGCGGCGAAGACCCCGACGCGGGCGTCGCGCGCGTCCACGCCGTCGGGGTCGCCGTCCGTGTTCGTCCCGCTGGCGTTCGACTGCCCGAGCACGACGACGAGGTCGTACCCGGCGGCCGGGGTGGTCAGGCTCACGCCGGCACCTCCTCGGCGCGCAGCGGCAGTCCGAACTCGGCCAGCCCGACCGCGCGTCCGGAGGCCAGCGAGGCGTTGCCGGCGACGCCCACGAGCACGCTGCGCACGCCGTCGAGGTACCCGGCCCGCCGGTGCAGCGGGTCGTCGGAGGCGCCGCGCAGGACGTCGTCGAGCAGGACCGCGTCGCCGCCGCCGTGCGACCCGGCGCCCTCGGGGATCGGGACGACCTGCGGCGGTTGCCAGTGCTCCTGCAGCAGGAGCCGGGAACCCCACGGCCGCAGCGACTGCGCCGCGGCCTCGGAGTCGTCCGGGGTGGCGCTGGGGTCGACGACGGGCGCCGACTTGCCGGGGTCGCCGCCGGAGGTCAGCCCCACCGCGTCCACGTGCGAGCGTTCGACGACCTCGAGCTCGACGCGGCCCCGGGTGCCGTTCACCGCGACCCGGTAGCCCTCCCACGGGGAGTGGGCGTTGAGCGTGTAGGCCATCGACGCGCCGCGCGAGTAGCCGACCGCCAGGGTCAGGTTGTCCTCGATGGTGATCCCGTCGGTGAAGACGTCGCGGTCGCGGTGGTACCCGTCGAGCGCCTCGCCCTCCAGGAACAGCCGGCGCAGCTTGTCGTCGGCCGCCAGGTCCAGGACGAACGGGTCGCCCTGGCCCACGGCGGCGCGGCCCAGTTCCGGGCGGGGGCCCAGGCCCCGGCGCGCGGCGTTGGCCGCGCCGTAGAACCGCAGACCGCCGAGGGCGAACACCGTCTCGGGGGCGTCGTCGATCCACCAGTTCACGAGGTCGAAGTGGTGGGTGGACTTGTGCACCAGGAGGCCGCCGGAGTTCGCCTTCTCACGGTGCCAGCGCCGGAAGTAGTCCGCCCCGTGCACGGTGTCCAGGCACCACTCGAAGTGCACCGACGTCACCTCGCCGATGCGCCCGTCGGTGATGACCCGCCGCAGCGCGCTGTTGCGGGGGGAGTACCGGTAGTTGAACGTGACGACGAGATCCGCCGTCGAGGTGCGGGCGGCCTCGACGATGGCGCGCAGCGACTCCGCGTCGATCGTCAGCGGCTTCTCGCAGACGACGTCGACCCCGGCGTCGAGGGCGGCGACGACGTAGCGGGCGTGGGTGTGGTCCGGGCTGGTGACGATGACGGCGTCGGGGCGGTCGTGGCGCAGGAGGTCGTCGAACTGCTCGGGCCGGTAGCGGCGCGGTGGTTCGTCCTGCCCCGCGGCGGCGAGGAACTCCTCGTAGTACGCCATCCGCACCTCGTTGCCGTCGACGAGGGCGGAGACGACGCCGACGTCGGCGTGGGTGGTGGCCAGGGCCTCCAGGTACATCTGGGAGCGGCCACCGGTACCGACGACGGCGTAGCGGCGACGGGACGGGCTAGGCTGCAAGGGGATCCTCCCGGTGGGGTGGGTGTCGGTCACTTCATGCCCGTCGTGGCGATGCCGTTGAGCAGGTAGCGCTGGCCGATGAAGAAGAACGCGACGACCGGCAGCAGGGACACCACCGACATCGCGAACATCGGGCCCCAGTCGCTGGCACCCTCGGCCGACATGAACTGCCGCAGCGCCAGGGGGACGGTGAACAGCTCGGAGTCGGTGAGGTAGAGCAGCGGGCCGAAGAAGTCGTTCCAGCTCGCGATGAAGGTGAAGATCGCCACCGTCGCCATGGCGGGGATCGTCAGCGGCATGATGACCTGCAGGTAGGTGCGGTAGGGCCCGCAGCCGTCGATCTTCGCCGCGTCCTGCAGCTCCATGGGCAGGGCCCGCATGAACTGCACGAGGAGGAAGACGAAGAACGCGTTGGTCGCCAGGAACGCCGGGACCGTCAGCGGCAGGTAGGTGTTGACCCACCCGAGCTTGGAGAAGATGACGTACTGCGGGATGAGCACCACGTGCGCGGGCAGCAGCATCGTGCCCAGCATGGCGGCGAAGAAGGCCTTGCGGCCGCGGAACCGCAACCTGGAGAAGGCGTACGCGGCCATCGAGCAGGACACGAGGTTCCCGACGATGTTGAGCACGGCCAGGATGAGCGAGTTCACGAGGTAGAGCTCGAAGGGGTGCTCCAGGGCCGACCAGCCGGCGCTGTAGTTGCCCAGCTCCAGCTGGGAGGGGATCAGGCTGGAGTCGGAGAACACCTTCGCGCTGGGCTTGAAGGACGCCGAGACCATCCACAGCAGCGGGTAGAGCATGACCAGCCCCACGCCCACGAGGACGACGTGGCGCAGGAACCGGGTGCGTGCGGTCCCGGTGAGTTCCTCCTGGTAGGCCTCGACGCCGCGGAAGCGCGAGGTGGCCGCCCGCAGCCCGCGCGCGATGCCGGGCTTCTTCTCGATCAGGGTCGTCGTGTCAGTCATCGTAGAACACCCAGTACTTGGAGACGAGGAAGTTGAGGGCCGTGAAGAACGCGATGACGATGAACATCACCCAGGCCAGGGCCGAGGCGTACCCCATGTCGAAGCGCTGGAACCCCTGCTGGTACAGGTAGAGGTTGTAGAACAGCGTGGACTCGGCGGGACCGCCGGTGCCACCGGAGAACACGAAGCCCTGCGTGAAGGTCTGCAGGGAGCCGATGAGCCCGAGCACGAGGTTGAAGAAGATGACCGGGCTCAGCAGGGGCAGCGTGATGGAGCGGAACTGCCGCCACCACCCCGCCCCGTCGACCGAGGCCGCCTCGTAGTACATGACCGGGATCTGGCGCAGCCCGGCCAGGAAGATGACCATCGAGGCACCGAAGCCCCAGACGCTGAGCGTCACGAGCGTGACGAGCGCCCAGTCCGGGTCGGTGACCCAGCCTGGTCCGTCGATCCCGAGGAAGCCGAGGAAGGAGTTGACGATCCCCCCGTAGCCGAAGATCGAGCGCCACAGCATGACGATGGCGACGCTGGCCCCGATCAGCGACGGCAGGTAGAACACCGACCGGTAGAACTTCAGCCCCCGCACGCCCTTGTTGAGCAGGACGGCCACGGCCAGCGCGGTCACCATCGAGATGGGCACGGCCAGGAACGTGTAGCCGAAGGTGACGCTCGCGGACTTCGAGACCTTGGGGTCGTCGAAGACGCGGGTGAAGTTCTCCAGGCCGACCAGCTGGGGGGACTGCAGCAGGTTGTAGTCGGTGAAGGCCAGGTAGAGCGAGACGCCGAACGGGACCACCGTGAACAGCAGCCCGAGGAACCAGGGCAGGAGGAAGACGTACGCGGCGCGTTCCTCCGCGGCGGCGGCCGAGCTGCGCCGTCGCCGGCGGGGCGGTGGGGCCCCGCCCGGTGCGGCGGTCAGCACCGACCCGGGGGCACTGGCGCTCATCGTTCCTCCTCGTGCTGGGTGGTGGGTGGTCCTGGGTCGTCCTGGGTGGTCCCGTCCGGTCAGGACGCGGCGCGGGACAGGCTGGCCTGGGCGTCGGTGACGAACTTCTCGCCGGCCTGCTGGGGCGTCATGCGGCCGAACTCGACCTCGGTGGCGATGCTCACCAGGTTGTCGGCGATCTCGCCCGCCCCGGCCGGTTCGAGGTAGTAGGCCGGGAGCTCCTCGTCGCCGAGCGCGAGCAGGAAGTCGACGAACGTCTTGCCGTCCGCGGGCAGCGTCGTGGCGACCTGGCTCGCGACGTCCGGGTTGACGGGGACGCCGAGCAGGGCCGAGCGCGCCTCGAAGGACTTTGCGTCGTTGGTCAGGTAGTCGATGAGGGCGGCGGCCGCCTCGGGGTTCTTCGACTGCGCGGCCTGCGACCAGAGCAGGGTCGGGGTGATCTGGTACCCGTGGGTGGGGGACTCCCCGGGGAAGCGCACGAGCGTGAGGTTCCCGTCCAGGGCGGTGTTGTAGTCGGCGAAGACGTTGGCGGGGATGCTCTGCGAGGCGACGAACCCCTTGCCCAGGGGTGAGTTCTCGACCGTGGTCGCCTGGTCGTCGAGGCTGCCCGCGGGGGCGTAGCCGCCGGCGTTGCGCAGGTCGACGGTCATCTGGAAGTAAGCGGCGAGGGTCTGGGCGGACAGGCCCAGGGCGCCCTCCTCGGTGAAGAGCGTCTCCCCGCGCTGACCGGCCCACTGGGCGACGGTGGGCGGCCAGGGGATGTTGTAGCCCGTGCCGAAGCTCTTGCCGTCGGTGCCCTTGGTGATGGCGACGTTGACGTCGTGGAAGTCCTGCCAGCTCCAGGTGTCGGTGTTCGGCAGGGTGACCCCGGCCTGCTGGAGGATCTTCGTGTTGTAGACCAGGGCCGCCGTCGTCGTCCCGGTGGGGACGCCGTGCAGCTTGCCGTCGAGCCGGCCGGAGGCCAGGATCCCGTCGTCGAGGGCGTCGAGGTGCAGGTCGTCGGGGAACGTCGACAGGTCGGCGAGGGCGCCGCGCGAGGCGTACTCCCCGAGCCAGCGCCCGACGAGGAACATGACGTCCGGCGGGTTCCCGGCCGCGAAGCGCGTGTTGAGCTTGTCCTGGTAGCTGCTGACGTCCATCCACTCGAGCTTCACCGTGACGTCGGGGTTGGCCTCGTGGTAGGCGGCGAACGCCTTCTCGTACATGGCGGCCTGCTCGGCGCTGGCCCAGGCCATGACGGTCAGCTGCGTGCCGCCCTCGCCGGAGCCACCGCTGGAGGAGGCGCCGAAGCGGCTGCAGCCGGTGAGGGCGAGGGCCGAGGCGGTCGCCGTGCCGGCGGCCAGGACCGTCCGGCGGCTGAGGGGGTGAGTGGACACGCTGTCTCCTCGGGTGGTGGTGCGGCGGGGGTTCGTGCGGCGTGCTCGGTGAGGGGGTCGTCGTCGACGCCCCGTGCGGTGGCGTGCGGTGCCGTGCGCTCGGTCGGCCGTCCTCGGCCGTCGGTGGCTGTGAGGGTAATCGCTTTCCTCTCTGAGGTCCAGAGGTTCACCGGGTGAAGTGGTCTGCAGCGCTCTCAGACCCGCCCGCTGTCGTCCAAGTACTGCACCGCAGCGCTTCTCAGTGAGGAGAGGTGAGGTGTTGTGGTGTCCGGCACCCCCGGTCTAGGGTGCGGGTAAGCGGTTGCTCAGCACCACGAGGTGACGGATCCCGGCGAGGACGCCGGAGGGAGCGGGAGTGTCGACGGTGACGCCACGATGACGACGGGGGCAGCTCGGCTGCCGGGGGCGGACGGGTGCGTGCGCTGGGTGCGCACGTGGGGGACCGGTGCCCCCGTCGCCTACCTGCACGGCCTGGGCTGCGGGAACCTCGCCAGCTGGGCGGACACCGCGGCCCGGACGGGCCGGCCGGCCCTGTTCGTGGACCTCGTCGGCCACGGCCTGTCGGACCGGCCCGCGAGCTTCGGGTACACCCTCGTCGAGCACGCCGACGCCGTGGCGGCGGCGCTGAGCACCGTCGGCGCGCCGGTGGACGTGCTCGCGCACAGCCTCGGCGGGTCCGTCGCCGTCGTCCTGGCCGACCGGCACCCGCACCTCGTGCGCTCGCTCGTCCTCGTCGAACCCGGTCTCGACCCGGTGGCCGTCGAACCGGGCGACCTCGCCGCGCACTCCGAGGCGGACCTGCCCCACGGGGGCTGGGACCGCCTGCTGTCGCGGGAGACCCCCGAACGCCGCGCGGAGGTCCGCACGGCCGACCCGCTGGCGGTCGTGCGCAGCGCGGTCGCGATCTGCGACGCCCTCGGCGGGACCCTGAACGACGTCCTCGCCCGCACCACCGTGCCCACGCTGCTGGTCGCCGGGTTCCGCACCTACGACCGGTGGGACGCGTTGCGGGCGGCCGGGGTGCGGTGCGAGCGCGTCGAGGGCGGCGGGCACTTCGTCATGCTCGAACGCCCCGAGGAGTTCGCCCGGCTGGTGCAGGAGTTCACCACCGACGTGGCCGGTGCCGCGTGAACGCCGGTGCGGGACCGGGCCGCCTCGGCGTCCCGGAGGGCCTGGTGGACCTCGTGGCGCGGTCCTGGCCCTTGTTCGGCGCCGACGCGCCGGACGCGGCGACGGTCCGTCGCCGCCTGCGCGCCGCCATCGGTGTCCCCCTGCGGCCCAGCGTCTCCGAGGCCGACGTCGTCGTGCACGACGAGTGGAGCCGGGACGGGCTCGACGGTGCCGAGCTGAGCTGGGACGCGGGTTTCGGGTCCAGGGTCGCCGGCCGGGTGCTGCGCCCGGCCGGGCAGGCGGGGCCGCTGCCGGGGGCCCTGTTCCTGCACTGCCACGGCGGTGTCAAGAGCTTCGGGCTCGACAAGCTCGCCGACGGACCCGAGGGCCGCCCCGCGCACCCGCTGCTCACCGGGGTCCGCGAAACCCTCTACGGCGGCCGCGCCCCCGCCGAGGACCTCGCGCGCCGCGGCCACCACGTCCTGGTCCACGACGGCTTCGGCTGGGGCAGCCGGCGCGCGCCCCTCGACGTCCTGCCGCCGCGCAGCACCGCGGCCGCCGAGTTCGAACTCGCCGCCCGCACCGCCCGCGGCGAGGAGTTCGACGAGGCCGAGGAGTACGACGTGCGCGCCGGGGCCGCCGAGGACGCCGTGGCCAAGGCCCTGGGCGTCCTGGGCACCTCGTGGGCGGGGGTGCTGGCCCGCGAGGACCTGCTGGCCCTGTCGGTGCTCGCCGCCGACCCCGGCGTCGAACCCGGCGGGGTCGCCCTGCTCGGGCTGTCCGGCGGCGGGGCGCGCGCGGCGATCACCGCGGCCTTGGCCCGCGACGAGGCCGACCTCGCCGGTGCCGTCCGGGGCGTCGTGGTCAGCGCGATGGTCTCCGCGCTGGCGCAGACGCTGCCGCACCACCTGCACGCGCACACCTGGGCGCTGATGACCCCCGGGCTGGGCACCGTCGCGGACTGGCCGCAGGTGGTCGGCTCGATCGCGCCGACGCCGCTGCTGGTCCAGTTCGCCGCCCGGGACGCCCTGTTCCCCGCCGAGGGGATCGCCCCCGCCCGCCGGCTCCTCAACGCCTGCTACGCCGACGCCCCCGAGGCGTTGCGCGCGAGCGTGCACGAGGCCCCGCACCGCTTCGACCCGCCGATGCAGGCCGAGGCCTTCGACTGGCTCACCCGGCTGCGGCCCGCCGCGCCGGGCGCCCCGAGCAGTTCCCCAGGAGGACGTCCGTGAAGATCCTCGTCACCGGCGGTGCGGGCCGGCTCGGCCGCAGCGTCGTCAGCGTGCTCGGCGACGCCGGCCACCACGTCGTCAGCGTCGACCGGCTCGACCACCCCGACCCCGCCGTGCCGAACCTGCGGCTGGACCTGCTCGACGAGGCGGCGGTCGAGGCGGCGTTCGCCGAGCAGCGCCCGGACGCCGTCGTGCACCTGGCCGCCATCGCCGTCCCCTTCAGCGCGCCCGAGCTGCAGATCCTGACCACCAACACCCGTCTGGCCCAGGTCGTCGTGTCCGCCGCGGTGCGCGCCGGCGCCACGAAGGTGCTGGCCGCGGGCAGCCCGACCGTCCTGGGGTACGGCGCGCCGCAGGGCTGGGTCCCGCAGTACCTGCCCGTGGACGAGGACCACCCGACGGCCCCGTGGAACGCGTACGCGTTGTCCAAGCAGGTCGTCGAAGGGGTCGTGGGCGTGCACGCGCGGACCACCCCGGGAACGGTCCTCGGCAGCTTCCGCCCGTGCTTCGTCGTCGCCCCCGAGGAGTGGGACGGGGCCCCGACCCAGCAGGGGCACACGGTGGCCGACCGCCTGCGCGACCCCGGCCTGGCCGCGGTCTCGTTGTTCAACTACGTCGACGCCCGCGACGCGGGGGAGTTCGTGCTCCGCTGGGTCGAGGTGGCCGACGCCCGCGTCTCCGGGGAGTGCTTCTTCGTCGGGGCGGCCGACGCCCTCGCCGTGGAACCCACCGCGCAGGCGATCACGGCGACGCTGCCCGCCGCGGCCGCCCCCGCGCAGAACCTCGAGCGCCACCAGGCCGCCTTCTCCTGCGCCAAGGCCGAACGGCTGCTCGGCTGGCGGCCCCGGCGGACGTGGCGGACGGAACTGCGGGGGGCGCCCGACCTGACCGCGGTCGCGCAGACGGCGCAGGTCGCCGGGTGAACGCGGTCCCCGTCCCGCGCGACGCCGCTCCCACCGACGGCCTCGCCGGCCCCGGCACCCCGGTCGTCACCGACCTCGACGTCGAGCACCTGACCGTCCCGCTGAGCCGGCCGTGGGGCCCCGACGTCACCCGCGTCCACGTGCTGACCACCCGCGTCCACGCCTCCGACGGTTCCACGGGGACGGGTTTCAGCTGGACGCCGACCATCGGCGCCGGAGCCGTCCTGGCCCTGCTGCGCGAGGACGTGCGGGAGTTCGCGATCGGCCGGCCCGCCGCGACGACGTGGTGGACGCAGGCGTGGGAACACCTGCACGAAGCCGGTGGGGGAGGGGTCACGACGATCGCCCTGGCCGGTCTCGACCTGGCGCTGTGGGACCTGCGCGCCCGCGCGGCCGGCACCTCGGTCACCGACCTCGTCGGCCGTCGCCGCGACAGCCAGCCCACCTACGGCAGCGGCGTGAACCTGCACTACCCCGACGCCGAACTGCTCGACCAGGTCCGTCGCTGGATCGGCGCCGGCCACACCGGCGTGAAGATCAAGGTGGGCCGTCCGGACCTGCGCGAGGACCTGCGGCGGGTCGCCGCGGTGCGGGAGCTGCTCGGACCCGACCGGGCCCTCATGGTGGACGCGAACCAGCGCTGGGACCTGGACCGGGCCACCACCGCCCTCGGCGCCCTGGCCGAGTTCGACCTCACGTGGGTCGAGGAACCCCTGCGCGCCGACGACACGCTCGGCCTGGTGGAACTGCGCCGGCGGACCGCGGCCCGCATCGCCGTCGGGGAGAACGTCCACACGTGGTACCGGTTCCGCGACCTCGTCGCCGCGGGTGCCGCCGACGTGCTGCAGCCCAACGTCGTCCGCGTGGGTGGGATCACCCCCTTCCTGCGCATCGCCGACCTCGTGCGCTCGGCCGGGCTGGAACTCGCCCCGCACCTGCTGCCCGAACTGTCCGGGCAGCTCGCCCTCACCCTGCCCGAGCGGACCTGGGTCGAGGACGTCGAGGACGCCGGTTTCGCCGAACTCGGCATCCTGGCGGCGCCCACCGGCGGGCGGTGCGCGGACGGGGAGTTCCGGGGCGGCACCCGCGCCGGGCTGGGGTTCGAGTTCGGGGTCGCCCGGTGAGTAGCGCCGTGGGCGCCGACCGCCCGGAGAAGCGGCGACGGCTGCGCGAACTCCTCGACCGCACCGGCCACGACGCGGTCCTGCTCACGACGGGTCCCACCCTGGCGTGGTACCTCGACGGGACCCGCGTCGACGTGGGGGCCGGGGCCGCACCGGTCCTCGCCGTCGAGGCCGACGGTCGCGACGACGTCGTGCACTGCGCGCTCAACGAGGTCGAACGCCTCGAGGCCGGGGAACTGCCGCCCGACGTGCGGGTCCACCCCGTGCCCTGGACGACGCCTCCCGCGCTCGCCGCCCCGGACGGCCTCGTGCCCGAGGAGTCCCTGGCCGCGGAACTGCGCGCCGCCCGGGCCCGGCTGCTGCCCGCCGAACGGGCGCGGTACCGCGCCCTGGGCCGCACCTGCGCGGGCGTCCTCACGCGCGCCCTGCTCACCGCCGAACCGGGGGAGTCCGAGAACTCCCTGGCCGCGCGCGTCGGGGGGCTGCTGCTGGCCGAGGGGATCGACGTCCTCGTCCTGCTCGTCGCCGGTCAGGACCGGCTCGGCCTGCGCCACCCCGTGCCCGGCCCGGGGCCGCTCGGGCGCCGGGCGGTGGTCGTCGTCTGCGGGCGCCGCCACGGGCTGATCGCCGACCTCACCCGCTGGGTCGCCTTCGACGCGCCCGACGCGCGGACCGCCGGGGCCACCGGCGCGGTCCTGCAGGTCGAGGCCGACGCGTTCGCCGCCTGCACCCCCGGGCGCGCGCTCGCCGACGTGCTCGCCGACGTCGCCGCCGCCTACCCCCGGCACGGCCTGGCCGCCGACGAGTGGACCCGCCACCACCAGGGCGGGCCCACCGGGTACGCCGGACGGGACCCGCGCGCCACCCCGCACGTCCCCGACCGCGTCGTCGCCGGCGGGGCCTTCGCGTGGAACCCGACCGCCCCGGCCGTGAAGGTCGAGGACACCGTCGTCCTGGACGAGGCCGGGATCGAGGTCCTGACCGTCGACCCGCACTGGCCCACCGTCGAGGTCCGGGGTCTGGCCCGGCCCGCGGAACTCCAGCGGTGACGGGCACCGACCGCACCCGCGGGGACCACCGGGCGCCGTCCGCGGCGGTTAGCATCCGACCGTGCCACGGGTGACGAGGCGGTCCGCGGCCGCCGGCGCGACCATCAGCCAGGTCGCGGCCGCCGCGGGCGTCTCCTCGGCGACCGTGTCCCGGGTCATGAACGGGCGGGCCACCGTCGCCCCGGACATCGCCGACCGGGTCCGCGCGGTCGCGGCCGAGCTGCGCTACCGGCCCAGCAACTCCGCCCGCAACCTGTCGCTGGGGCGCACCGGGACGGTGGCCCTCGTCGTCCCCGACATCGCCAACCCCGTCTTCCAGCAGGTCATGCGGGGAGCCGTGGACGTGGCCGAGGCCGCCGAGCACCGGGTGCTGGTCGCCGAGACCGCCGGGCGCGCCGAGCGCGAGGTCGAGATCGTGCGCGAGGCCCGCTCCCGCTGCGACGCCGTCGTCCTCGTCTCCCCGGCGGTGCCGGACCAGGAACTGCGCCGGCTCCTCGTGGAGGTCGCCCCCGTCGTCCTCGTCAACCGCACCGTGCCGGGCGCCTCGGCCCCCTCGGTCTCGGTCGACCACGGCCTCGGGCTGCACCTGCTCGTCGAGCACCTGCTCGGGCTCGGGCACCGGCACCTGGCCCACCTCGCCGGGCCGGCGACGGCGGCCGCGAGCCCCGAGCGGGAACGGACCCTGCAGGACGCCGTGCGCCGCTGGGACGACGTGCGGGTCACGACGCTGGCCGCGGGCAGCCGGCTGGCCGACGGGTACGCCGTCGCCGACGACGTCCTGGAGACGCGCGCGACGGCCGTCGTGGCGTTCAACGACCTCGTGGCCTTCGGGGTGCTGGCCCGGCTCAACGAGACCGGGGTCGCGGTGCCCGACGACCTGTCGGTCGCCGGTTTCGACGGGATCGAGCTGGGCTCGTTCGCGACCCCGGCCCTGACCACCGCCAGCGTGGACCAGGCCGACCTCGGCCGCCGGGCGATGACGCGGCTGCTCGACCTCGTCGGCGGTCGCACCGACGGCGACTTCGGCCTCGACGTCCTCGAACCGCGGCTGCTGGTCCGGTCCAGCACCGGACCGGTCCCGCCGGCCCGGCGTCCCGCGCGTCCGCCGGCGAGCCGCGCGCCCCGGGCGGCGCTCGAGCACGAACCGGCCCACTGGGTGGTGGAGGGGACCGGCGCCCGGCTGCACGCCGCGGGCACGGTCCTGGCCCGGCTCAACGACGGCTCGGCCACGCCGAAGGTGCACAGCCCCAGGCCCTTCCTGCACCCCGTGCACACCCTCGCCGGGTTCCCCGTCACCGCGTCGGGCTCGGTCCTGCACCGGCACCAGAACGGCCTCTCGCTCGCCCTGCCCGACGTGGACGGGACGAACCACTGGGGCGGGCGCACCTACGTCGACGGTCAGGGCCCCATGCTGCTCATGGACCACGGCCGGCAGGAGGTCGACGGGTTGAGCGTGGACCCCGACGGCCTCACCCTGGCCGCCCGGGTGCGCTGGACGGGCCGCGGCGGCGACGTGCAGTTCGTGGAGGACCGCCGCCTGGGCGCGCAGGTCGTCCCCGAGGACGAGACCTGGTTCCTGCACTGGCACAGCACCCTGGTCCCGGAACGGGACACCACCTTGACCAGTCCGGTCGCCCGCGGCCGGCCCGGCGCCGGGTACGGCGGGATCTTCTGGCGGCTGGCCCCGGCGGACGAGACCACCGTGTTCACCGACGCGGGCGAGGGGGAACCGCGGGTCATGGGCTCGCGGACGCCGTGGCTGGCGTTCGTGCGCCGGCACGGGCAGTCGCTGTCGAGCGTGCTGCTGGTGCAGACCACCACCGGTGACCCGCACCCCTGGTTCGCGCGCTGCTCCGACTACGTCGCCGGGGGCCCGGCGATCGCCTGGGACGCACCCCTCGTCCTGCCCGCCCATGTCCCCGTGGACCTTGGCCTGACGACCGTCGTGGTGGACCGGGGGCTGGACCGGGCCTCGGCGGCTCGGTTGGCGGACGAGGCGCTCGCCCGCCGGGCCTGACCGGTCCGCGCGGCCTGGCGGGGTCAGCGGCCGGGCCGCCGGGTCGACTCCCGCTCGACGAGCCGGTACGAGACCGTCACCTCGTGCGGGCGGGTGCCGGGGTCGGCGATGCGCTGCCGCAGCAGGTGCACGGTCCGTGCGATGAGCTCGTCGAGGTCGGGGGCGACCGAGGTCAGCGACGGGATGTGGAACTGCGCGTCCTCGACGTCGTCGAACCCCACGACCAGCACGTCGTCGGGCACCCGGACCCCGTGGTTCGCCAGTTCGCGCACCACGCCGAAGGCGAGGGTGTCGGTGACGCAGAAGACGCCGTCGGGGACCCCGCCCGTGGCGAGCAGGTCCTGCACGCACTGCGCACCCGCGGCCTGGGTCACCCCGGCGTGCACGGCCCGCGCCGAGACGCCCGTGCCCTGCAGCGCCCGGCTGAAACCCCGCGCGCGCAGGGCGAAGGCGGCTCCCTCGGGCTGGGTGAGCTCGTCGCGGTCGTCCAGGGAGGGGAACCCGACAAGGGCCAGGTCCCGGCAGCCCCGGTCCAGCAGCAGCCGGGTGGCGGCCTCGGCCCCGGCGACGTTGGGCATGCTGACGTGGTCGACGGTGTGGTGCAGCTCCTGCTCGCCGAGCACGACCACCGGCACGTCCCGGCTGAGGGCGTCGATCTCGCGCTCGGTCAGTCCGAGGGCGGCGATCACCAGGCCGTCGTAGGCGTTGAGCCGGGAGTCGCGGAACGCGGCGATCTCCCCCTCCCGGCTGGCGTGCGTCTCCTCCACGACGCTCGCGGTGCCCGACTCGGCGAAGGCCTGGATGAGCAGGTGGCTGAGCCGGCTGTAGTAGTGGCTGTCCAGGGTGGGGACCGCGATGCCGACCACCCCCGTGCGGCCCTGGCGCAGGCTGCGGGCGGTCACGTTCACCTGGTAGCCCAGGCGCTCGACGGTCTCCAGGACCAGCTTGCGGGTCGGCTCGCTCACCGGCCGGCGCCCGGTCAGCGCGTTGGACACGGTCATCGCCGACACGCCGGCCTCCGCCGCGACGTCGCGCATGGTGACCACGGCCCACCTCCTCGACTGACGGGGCGGCGATCCGCCCCTGCCAGAAACTACAACGGTCCGGTGTCGTCGGGCCCACGACCGCACAGTCCCTTGACAGAGTGCGCCGGTGTCACCACTATATCGATACACGCACTGCGGCGAGTACCGACGGAGGGGCTCGCCGGGCTGGTGCGACGACTCGAGGACGGTTGCGGCGCAACAGGTGCCGCGATCGCCGCCGACCACTCTGCGAGGTCCGCTGTGCTCATCGACGACGAGCGACTGAACGACACCCAGACCACCACCGACCCGGGACCGGGCACGTCCCGGCGCGTCCAGGCCGTCCTGGACGCGGACCTGCCCGGCCCGCGCATCAGCCGGCACCTGTACGGGCACTTCGCCGAGCACCTCGGCCGCTGCATCTACGGCGGGTTCTGGGTCGGGGAGGACTCCGACGTGCCGCACGAGGGCGGCATCCGCCTCGACGTCGTGGAGGCGCTGCGGGCGCTCGACATCCCCAACCTGCGCTGGCCGGGCGGCTGCTTCGCCGACACCTACCACTGGCGCGACGGGGTGGGCCCGCGCGACCAGCGTCCCGCGATGGTGAACTCGCACTGGGGTGACGTCGTCGAGGACAACGCGTTCGGGACCCACGAGTTCATGGCGTTGTGCGAACTCCTCGGCACCGACCCCTACGTCTCGGCCAACGTCGGCAGCGGCACCGTCCGCGAGGCCGCCGAGTGGATCGAGTACCTCACCCGCTCCGACGACTCACCCATGGCCCGGTTGCGGCGCGAGAACGGGCGCGACGAACCCTGGAAGGTCCCGTTCTGGGGCCTGGGGAACGAACCGTGGGGCTGCGGCGGCGGGATGAGCTCGGGCGCCTACGCCGAGCTCGCGCGCCAGTACGGGACCTACAGCCTCGACCACGGCGACAATCACCTCTACCGGATCGCCGCCGGCGCCGCCGACGCGGACTACCGGTGGACCGAGGTCCTCATGCAGAACCTCGGGCGCTACCTGGGTGCCGGCCGCGTCAGCGGCCACGGTGCGAACACCTACCAGGCGATCTCGTTCCACCACTACACGATCGTCGGCGAGAACTGGGACGCCAAGGGTTCGGCCACCGAGTTCGACGCCGACGAGTACTACCGCACCATGGTCAAGGCCACCGAGATCGAGCGCATCATCGCCGGGCACGCGAACGTCATGGACGCCTACGACCCCGACAAGCGGGTCGGCCTCGTGCTCGACGAGTGGGGCACCTGGTTCGACGTCGAACCCGGGACGAACCCCGGGTTCTTGTTCCAGCAGAACACGATGCGCGACGCGCTCGTGGCCAGCGTGCACTTCGACGCGTTCCACCGCCACGCCGACCGCCTGGTCATGGCGAACATCGCCCAGACGGTGAACGTGCTGCAGGCCATGCTCCTCACCGACGGGGACGCCCTCGTCCTGACCCCCAGCTACCACGTGTTCGCGATGAACAAGGGGCACCACGACGCGGCGTCGTTGCCGCTGACGGTGCGCGGGAACGGCCCGAGCCGTACCGTCGGGCAGGACGAACTCCCCACGTTCTCCGCCTCGGCCAGCACCAAGGACGGTCAGGTCCTCCTCTCGCTGACCAACCTCGACGCCGACGAACCGCTCGACGTCGAGATCGACGTCCGCGGCGCCGCCGCCGGGACCCCCGTCGGCCGGCTCCTCACCGCACCGGAGATCGCCGCCCACAACACCGCCTCGGCCACGCCCGTCCAGGTCCGGCCGCTGGACGACGTCAGCCTCACCGACGGGACCCTGCGGGTCACGTTGCCCGCCCACAGCTTCGCCACGGTCAGCTTCGCCACCCGGGACTGATCCCCGTCCCCTACGCAGCGGCGGCCGTCGCTGCGACACCCACCACGACTCCCACCACGACTCCCCAAGGAAGAGGACCCCCGTGAACGCGCTGCCCCAGCTGTCCATGACCCGTCGCCGTGCCCTGGCCCTGTCGGCCGCCGTCGGCGGCACGGCCCTCGCCTCGACGGCCTGCTCCTCGGGAGGTTCCGGGGGGTCCGGCGACCCGAACACCTTCGACTTCTGGTCCTTCACCGGGATCGGGCAGAAGGACGACGTCGCCGCGTACAAGAAGCTCGCCCCCGAGGTGAACGTCAAGCTCACCGAGGTCGGCAGCAGCACCGAGACCGCTCAGGCCCTCACCACGGCCCTGGCCGGCGGGAAGGTCCCCGACCTCTGCCTCATCCAGGCCACCGAACTGCCCAAGTTCATCGAGAACGCCGGCAACTTCGTCGACCTCGGGACCCTGGGGGCGGACGACCTCGAGGGCGACTACCTCGACTGGGTCATCTCCCAGGCCAAGACGAGCGACGACGTCCTCATCGGCATCCCCACCGACGTCGGCGGCATGGGCGTCGCCTACCGGACGGACTTCTTCGCCGCCGCAGGGCTGCCCACCGACCGGACCGAGGTGGGCAAGCTGTGGCCGACCTGGGACGACTTCATCGCCACCGGCCAGAAGTACACCACCGCCACCGGCAAGCCCTTCATGGACAACGCGAACACCACGGTGTTCCTGCAGGCCGTCTCCCAGGGCGCGGAGCAGTACTACGACGACGAGGGCCAGCCCGTCTACGACACGAACCCGGCGGTCCGCGAGTCCTTCGACCTGGCGCTGAAGGCCATCGCCGCCAAGGTGACCGCCCGCCTGGGCACGTTCACCGACGGCTGGACGGCGGCCCTGGGCAAGGGCGACTTCGCGGCCATGTCCGCACCGTCCTGGATGCTCGGTTCCATCCGCAGCGCCGCCCCGGACAGCAAGGGCAAGTGGGACGTCGCCGTCATCCCCGGCGGCAGCGGGAACTGGGGCGGCAGCTACCTCGTCATCCCCGCCCGCGCGGCGAACCCGAAGGCGGCGTGGAACTACGTCAAGACGATGCAGTCCCCCGAGCAGCAGCTCCAGCACTTCCTCACCAGCGGTTCGCTGCCGACCACCCCGTCGAACTACGAGAAGCCCGAGCTGACGGGGTACACCGACCCGTTCTTCGGCAACGCCCCGACGGGGCAGATCTTCACCCAGTCGGTGCTCGGCCTGAAGGCCTTCAAGGTCGGTCCCAACACCGGTGAGATCAGCACCGCGTTCCTGGACGCCCTCACCGGCGTCGAGCAGGACGGCGCCCCCGCCGACGCGGCCTGGGACACCGCCGTCAAGAACGCCAAGACGGCGATCGGCGCCTGATGAGCGCCACCCTGACGCCGGGGCAGGTGGGGGCCGCGGCCCCCACCACCTCGACCCGGCCCGTGGAGAGCCGCTGGGAGCGGATCGCGCCCTACGGCTACGTCGCCCCGTTCTACCTGCTCTTCGCGGTCTTCGGCCTCATGCCGCTGCTGTTCACCTTCTACGTCTCGCTCTTCGACTGGAACCCCATCGGGGCGCACACCTTCGTCGGCCTGGACAACTTCCGGAAGCTGGCCGACGACCCGAGGTTCTGGAACGCCTTCCGCAACACCTTCAGCATCTGGCTGATGTCCACCGTGCCGCAGCTCCTCCTGGCGCTCGTGCTGGCCCAGGTCCTCAACTCGGCCCGGCTGCGGTTCGCGAACCTCTTCCGCATGTCGATGCTGCTGCCCTACATCACCTCGGTGGCGGCCACGACGATCGTGTTCGCCCAGCTCTTCGACCGCGACTACGGCCTGCTGAACTGGTTCATCGGCCTGCTCGGCTTCCAGCACATCGACTTCATGTCGACCGCGCTCAGCAGCCACGTGCTCATCTCGGTCATGGTCATCTGGCGCTGGTTCGGCTACAACACCCTGCTCTACCTGGCGTCCCTGCAGGCCGTGCCCCGCGACCTCTACGAGGCGGCCGCCGTGGACGGGGCCGGCCCCGTCAAGCAGTTCCGGCACATCACGCTGCCCGCCCTGCGACCCGTCATCGTCTTCACGGTGATCACGTCGACCATCGGTGGTCTGCAGATCTTCACCGAGCCCCTGCTGCTGTCCGGCGGCCTGCTCACCTGCGGTTCGGCGCGCCAGTGCCAGACGCTCTCGCTGTTCCTGTTCGAGCAGGGCTTCGGGTCGTTCAAGTTCGGGTACGGCTCCGCGATCGGGGTCGCCCTGTTCGTCATCATCGTCGTGATCGCCTTCGTCAACTACCTGCTGTCCAGCCGGTTGGGCAACCGAGAGGGGAAGGCCGTCCGATGAGCCAGACCGAGTCCCCCCGGACCGCGCCCACCGTCACCCGCCGGCCGTCCTCGAAGGTCGCCCGCGCCCGCCAGGTCCAGCGGGTCCGCCCGGTGACCTACGTGGTCCTGGGACTGGCCACGCTGGCCTGCGTCTTCCCGATCTACTGGATGTTCGTGGTGTCCTCGGTCGGGTCTCAGGCGGCCTCGCAGATGCCGCCCCGGGTCATCCCGGGAGGCAACTTCCTCAACCTCCTGAAGCTGGTCTTCGACACGATCCCGTTCCTGCGCTCGCTGGCGAACAGCCTGGTCGTGGCGGCCTGCATCGGGGTCGGGCAGGCGTTCCTGTGCTCGCTGGCCGGTTTCGCGTTCGCGAAGCTGACCTTCAAGGGCCGCGACGTGCTGTTCCTGCTGCTGGTGCTGACGATGACGGTCCCGGCCCAGCTCGGCGTCATCCCGCAGTACCTCATCATCTCCAAGCTCGGCTGGGTCGACACCCTCCAGGCCCTCATCGTCCCGGGGCTGGTGAGCGCGTTCGGCATCTTCTGGATGCGCCAGCACATCAGCGCCACGATCAACGACGAGCTCCTGCAGGCCGCCCGCATGGACGGCTGCAACTCGTGGCAGATCTTCACCCGCATCGCGTTCCCGGTGGTGCGCCCGGCGGCCGCGGTGCTCGGCCTGCTGGGCTTCGTGAACTCGTGGAACGACTTCCTCTGGCCCTTCATCGTCCTGAAGTCCCCCGAGCACTACACGGCTCAGATCGCCATCAAGGCCCTGCAGTCCAACATGTCCATCGACCTGGGGCTCGCGATGGCGGGGTCCTTCCTCGTCACCGTCCCGCTCCTGGTGCTGTTCGCCTTCTTCGGCAAGCAGATGGTCTCCGGGATCATGGACGGCGCGTTCAAGGGCTGAACCGGCCGCCTCACACCCGGGTCCGGTCCGTCGTCAGGTCCACGAGCCCGCGGACCGCGGGACGGACCGACGCCCGGGAGGGCCACCGTGAGGATCGTCATCGCCGGAGGGACGGGACAGGTCGGCGCACCGCTGGCCGCGGCCCTGGACGAGCAGGGGCACGAGGTCGTGGTGACCTCCCGGGCCCGCGGAGTCGACGTCCTGACCGGGGCGGGACTGGGGGAGGCCCTCGCGGGGGCCGACGCCGTCGTCGACGTGCTGAACACCGGCGACCTGGGCGACGGGGCGGTCGGGTTCTTCCGGGAGACCACCGAGCGCCTGCTCGACGCGGAACGGCGCGCCGGGGTCGGCCACCACGTGCTGCTGTCCGTCGTCGGCGCCGACCGGGCGACGGGGCACGGCTACACGCTCGGCAAGGTCGCCCAGGAGGCCGCCGTGCGCCGGGGGCGGGTGCCGTTCTCGATCGTGCGCGCCACGCAGTTCCACGAGCACCTGCCGGCCCTGGCCGACCAGCTGACGTCCGGCGGCGTGGTGCATGCCCCCCGGACGCTGGTCGAACCGGTCGCGCTGCAGGACGTGGTGGACCTGCTGGCCCGCACGGTCACCGGCGCACCGTCCCGCACCACCGTGCAGATCGCCGGCCCGCAGCGGTTCGCCCTCGACGACCTGCTGCGCGAGCTCCTGCGGGCCCGCGGGGACTCCCGCGAGGTCCGCACCGTCGAGGGGGCCGTCCTCGCCGACGCCCTCGACGCCCTGGTCCCGCACGGACCCCACCTGACGGGTGGGCGCTCCTGGCCGGCCTCCGCCCGGGCCTGAGGGGCGGGACCGGCGGTGCGTCGCACGCTCCTGGGGCTCCTGACCCTGCTGGGGGCCTACGTCGGGATCTGGTCGGCGTTCTTCCCCCTGTCGTTCTACCGCTCCTTCCCGGGACCGTTCGGCTCCTGGATCTCGATGGACGGACCCTTCAACGAGCACCTGGTCCGCGACGTCGGGACGTTCAACCTGGGCCTGGCCGCGGCGAGCGCCGTCGCCGCGCGTCACCCCGGCCCCGCACCCGCCCGGGTCGTCGCGGTGGCGTGGATCGTGTACTCGGTGCCGCACCTGGCCTACCACCTGCGGCACCTCGGGCACCTGTCGACCGTCGACGCGGTCGCCCAGGTCGTGTCCCTGTCCAGCACCCTCGTCCTCGCGTTGCCCCTGCTGCTGCCCGCGCGGCAGGACCGGGGGGAGATCGTGGCGCGTTGAGCACCGCAGTCCCCGGCCCCCGTGGTCCCCTGGTGCACGTCCCGCCCCGGCGGTGAGCGGGGACGCCGCAGGGGTCACGAGGGGTGGTCGGCGTCTGCGAGGCGGTCGAAGAGCGACTGGGAGAGCCAGGACCCCGCTGCCCGCAGGACAGCACGCACGTCGTCCTCGTCCCGCACGTCGACGAGGCACGACGTGGTCCGGAACTCGTGCAGGTGGTGGTGCAGCACCGCGGTGGGCAGGTCGGTGCCGAACTCCCGGCAGACGGATTCCCGCCGTCGGACGGAGGGGTCCGAGGAGCCGGCGTCGAGCGGTCCGCGCTCCAGGCGCCGCAGCACGTCGGTGCCCGCCGGGAGCGGCGGGTCGTCCCCCGGTTCACCCGTGAGCGTCGTCTCCGCCCCGAGGACCACCGTGTCGAAGGGCAGGTGCTGCCGCCACGCACCGGTCGTCCGGGCCGCACCCGCGATCACCGAGACCCCCGCTGCGGAGGTCTGCTGCTTCCAGCGCCGCAGGGCGTCCACGGCGTGCGGGCTCGCCGGTACGTCCCCGAGGTCGACGAGGACGACGTCGACGGTCCTGCGTCCGAGCAGCGACGCGAGCGCCACCAGTTCCCGCGTCCACCCGGGCGCCTCGACGTCCGGGGCACCCCGGACCGTCGCGGCCACCGTGACCGCGTCCGCGTCGGGTCCGAGGAGCCCGATCGCCGGCGCCACCACCTCGTCGACCTCCTCGGGCCGCAGGTCCGACACGTCCAGCAGGGTGAACGGCCCGCGGAGGACCTCCGCCAGTTCCGCCGCGCCGAACCCGGCCCCCGGCGACCCGCAGGCCGGCGGGCCCTGGAGCCGGAGGCCGACGGCCGGCAGTTCCAGGCCGCCCCGCGTGCGCCGGTGCCAGGGGACGACGGGCGGCAGGACGTCGCGCCACGCGAACCCCTCGTCGAGGGGTGTCCCGCGGTGCAGCCGCGAGAACCCCGCCCCCGTCGGGGTGGTGTCGACCACGCGGCGGCGCTCTAGGTCAGGAGCGTCATCGGCGCTTCGAGCGCACCGGTGAACGTGCGCAGCCACTGCGCGGCGAGCGCACCGTCGACGGCGCGGTGGTCCACCGACAGGACGACGGTCATGACGGTCGCGGCGACGATCTCGCCGTCGTCGGACACGACGGGTCGGCGCTGCCCCGCCCCCACCGCCAGGATCGCCGCGTGCGGCGGGTTGATGATGGCGGAGAACTCCTCCACGCCGTGCATGCCGAGGTTCGTCACCGCGATGGTCCCGCCCTCGAGGTCGCGCTGGGCGAGCTTGCCGGCCTCGGCGCGCGCGGCCAGCTCCTTCACCGTCGCCGCGACGTGGGAGACGGTGGAGGAGTCGACCGACCTCAGCACCGGTGTCACCAGGCCCCGGGAGGAGGCGATGGCGACCCCGACGTCGACGGAGGTGTGACGGGTCATCGCGTCCTCGCCCCAGGTGACGTTCACGTCGGGCACCGCGGCCGAGGCGAACCCGACGGCCTTGACGACGAAGTCGTTGATCGAGACCCGGGTGGGGCTCACGTCGTTCACCTGGCTGCGCAGCGCGAGCAGGGCGTCCAGCCGGACGGATCCCTTCACGTAGAAGTGCGGGGCCTCCCGCTTGCTCTGCGTCAGCCGGGCGGCGACGGCGCGGCGCAGGCGGCTGTGCGGGACCTGCGTGGTCGCGCCGGCGCCCTCGCGGGCGGGACGGTCCGGGCTCGGGGTGGGTCCTTCCCCGGCGTCCTCGACGGCAGGAGCGGTGTCGCTGGCCTGGACGGGCCGTTCCAGGTCGGCCTCGGGCGGGGCCTGGGTCAGGCTCGTGCCCTCCAGGCTCTCCGGGCCCGAACCCCCGTCCGTCCCGGGGTCGGCCGCCCGTCCGTCCGAGGCGGCGATGGCCTGCTCGACGTCGCGGCGCACGATCCGCCCGCCCGGCCCGGTTCCCGTGACCGCGTCCAGGCCGATCCCGGCGTCCTTGAGGAGCTTGCGGGCCAGCGGGCTGGCGAAGACGCGCGTGGTCGTCCCCGGGTCGTCCTCACCGTCCGCGTCGTCCTCACCGTCTGCGTCGTCCTCACTGTCCTCCCCGGCGGACGGGGCGGGGTCGGTGCCGGGAGCTGCCCCCAGTTCCACGAGCAGGGCGTCGAGATCGGTGACGGTGTCCCCGGGGAGCAGCAGCAGGGCGACCGGGGACCCCACCTCGACGGTGGCACCGGCCGGGGCCAGGACGCGGGCCACCGTGACCGCCTCCTCGGCCTCGATCTCCACGACGGCCTTGTCGGTCTCGATGCTCACCAGGGCGTCGCCGGCTTCGACGCTGCCGTTCTCCGGGACGAGCCACTCCGAGACGACGGCCTCGGTCGCCCCGGTGGAGACCTCGGGCATGTTCAGGAGCTTGGGCACCGTTCCTCCTCACGGGTCGGTTCGACGGCTGCGCTCATGCGGGCCGGATCTCCTCGAGCTTGTGGACGATCTCCTCGACGCCGGCGATGGCGGCGCGTTCGAGGACCTTGCTGATGCTGGGGGACGCCTCGGCCCCGGTGACGCGCTGGACGGGCTGGTCCAGCCAGTCGAAGAGGCGGCGCTGGATCTCGTCGGCGAGCCACCCCCCGTAGGAGGTCCCGAGCGCCCCCTCCTCGACGATGAGCACGTTGTTCGTCGCCTTGACGCTGGCCTCGACGGTGTCCCAGTCGATGCTCGCCCGGTCCAGCCAGCGCAGGTCGATCACGTCGGCGTCGACCCCGGTGCGCTCGACGGCTTCGAGGCACTTGGCGACCATGCCCAGGTAGGAGATGACCGTGAGTTCCCGCCCGCTGCGCCGCAGGGCGGCGCGACCGACGGGCAGCACGTAGTCCAGGTCGTCGACGGGAGCCGGTCCCTGCGTCGCGTACAGTTCCACGCTCTCCAGGACCACCACCGGGTCCTGGCAGGTGAGGGCCGAGTTCATGAGGCCGATGTAGTCGAACGGGCTGCTGGGGGCGACGACCCGCAGGCCCGCGGACGTCGTCAGGATCCCGGCGGGGTCCATCGAGTGCTGGGAACCGTACCCGGTCCCGGCGGCCAGTTTGCTGCGCAGCACGAAGGGGACGGCGCTGTGACCACCGAACATGTGGCGCGCGCGGGCGACCTGGTTGAACAACTGGTCGGCGGCGACCCACATGAAGTCGGCGTACATGAACTCGACGACCGGTTTGTACCGCCCGTCCAGGGCGATCCCGCCGCCGAGGCCGGTGAACGCGTTCTCGCTGATGGGGGTGCCCAGCACCCGGCCCGGGTGGTGCTGGGCCAGGTCGCGCGTCGCGCCGTTGGTGCCGCCCTTGAGCTTATGCACGTCCTCGCCGAGCACGACGATCGACTCGTCGGTGCTCATCCGCCGGTCCATGACGGCGGCCACGGCGTCGATGAACTTCCACTGCTTCGTGTCGCCGTCGTAGGAGTCGAGTTCCTCGTTCCGCGTCCCGTCGAACTCGCTGAGGTCACCGCGGATGCCGATGTCGACGAAGTCGCGGTTCGGCCACTCGGACTCCCGGATGCGTCGCTGGGACGGTTTGCCGCCGGGGACCGGTTCCAGCAGTTCGGCTTCTATCTCCGTCATCACTGCCTCGACGTCGGCCGCGGCCCGGTCGACCTCCTCCGCGGTGGCCAGGTTCCGGCGCTCCACGTGACGGCGGACGGCCTGCAGGGGGTCCCGTTCCCGCCAGGCGCGTTCCTCGTCCTTGCCGCGGTAGCCGAAGGCGCTGCCGGGGTACGGGCCGTTCTGGTGGAAGAAGCGGTAGACCTCCGCCTCGATGAGGGTGGGCCCGCCGCCGTTGCGCATGACTTCCAGGGCCTGGGTCGTGGCGAGGTGCACCGCGAGCGGGTCCATGCCGTCGACGCGCCAGCTCGGGATCCCGAAACCCGGGCCCCGGGCCGACAGGCGCGGTTCCCCGGTGGCCTCGCTGACGTGCGTCGAGACGGCGTACTGGTTGTTCTCGATGAAGAAGCAGATCGGCAGCTTCCAGGCGGCGGCGAGGTTGAAGGTCTCGAGCACGGAGCCGATGTTGACGGCACCGTCCCCGAAGTACGTGACGGAGACGGCGTCGGTCCCGGCCTGCCTGTCCGCCCACGCGAAGCCCGCGGCCTGCGGAACACCGCCGCCGACGATGGCGTTCGTGCCCATCGCGCCGGCCTCCTGCCACTGCAGGTGCATCGACCCGCCGCGGCCGCGGCAGTACCCGCGGGCCAGCCCGCAGATCTCGGCGAGCGTGCGCTCCAGGACGGTGCGGACCTCCGGGGTGATCTCCGGCAGCGATCCGGGGGAGGTCTTCGCCACGTGCCCGAACGCCTTGGCCAGGAACTGGTGGTGCCCGCGGTGCGAGCCGTTGACCTGGTCGTCGCTGCGCAGGCCCAGGATGGAGCCGACGGCACCGCCCTCCTGGCCGATGCTGGAGTGCGCGGGACCGTGCACCAGACCCTGACCGGCCAGGTCCAGGACGTGCTGCTCGAAGGTCCGGATCCAGGTGAGCTGCCCCAGCATCCGCAGCAGGACGTCGCCGTCCACCTGGTCCCAGTCCTCGTCGGTGGTGCGCAGTTCCACCCAGGGCGCCGAGGCGCCGAGCGGTCGGGACGTGGCCATGATTCCTCCTCGAACGGCCTCGTGTGCACGACGACTGTGACATCGATCGGATCCGATCGCAAGACATCACTGGCGATCCTGCGTAAGCTGACGGCCCATCGGATCCGAAGGAGGACTTGATGGCACCGCTCACCAGCCTGCCGGGACTGCGTGGCCTGGACCACGTCGGCTTCACCGTGCCCGACCTGGAGCAGGCCCGGGAGTTCCTCGTGGACGTGCTGGGCTGCGAGTACCTGTACTCGCTCGGGCCCTTCGCCCACCAGGACGACTGGATGCGCACCCACATGAACGTGGCTCCCGACACGGTCATGCGCGAACTGCACTTCTTCCGGTGCGGGGGCGCAGCCGTCTTCGAGGTCTTCGAGTACGAGGCCCGCGAGCGGCGCGAGGAACCCCCGCTCAACAGCGACGTCGGCGGCCACCACGTGGCCCTGTACGTGGAGGACCTCGACGCCGCCGTCGCGTTCCTGCGCGGGCGCCCGGACGTCACGGTGCTCGGAGAACCCACGACCAGCCGCGGTCCAAGCGCCGGGCAGCGCTGGATCTACTTCCTGTCCCCGTGGGGGATGCAGTTCGAGCTCGTCTCCTACCCCCGGGGCAAGGCCTTCGACCGGCAGCCACCGCAGGAGCGGGCCGAGCCGCGACCGTAGACTGCTCCGGCCGCCCGCGCACGACGGGCCGGGGGAGGAGGCTTGCCGTGGCGTCGTCCGCGTCCGAGGGCAACGGCGTGGTGAGCCGGCGCATCGCCGAACGGCTGCGCGAACTCATCCTCGACGGCCACCTGCAACCGGGGCAGCGCATCGTCCAGGACGAGCTCGCCGCGGAGTTCGGCACCAGCCGGCTCCCCGTCCGCGAGGCCCTGCGCATCCTGGAGAGCTCGGGGCTGGTCCGGCTGCGCTCGAGCAGTGGGGCGTGGGTCACCAGCATGGACACGGAGGCGTTCGACATCGCCTACAAGATCCGCGAACGCATCGAGCCCCTGGCCCTGGCCGAGAGCGTGCCCCACCTGACCGACGACGACGTCGTGCGCCTGGAGGAGTTGCAGGCGGCCATCGAGGACAACGACGACGTCGAGGTGTTCCTCCGGCTGGACCGTGAACTCCACTGGCTCACTTACAGCCGCAGCACGTCCGCCGAGCTGACCCTGCTGGCCGAACGGTACTGGGACACCACCCAGTTCTACCGCCGCGCCTTCGCGATGCTGGCCGGGCAGGACCGGCGGTGGGTGATCAACGCCGAGCACCGCCTGCTGATCGACGCCGTGCGCCGCCGGGACGCGGAGTCCGCCGAGCACGTCCTGGCGGGGCACATCAAGCGCACGCGCATCGAGCTGATGCGCCACCCCGACCTCTTCACCTCCTGACGCGGAGCAGGGCCGCGCGGGAGGAGACCGGGGTGGGCGCCGGCGTCAGGGGATCAGGCGTTCGGCGCGGTACCGCTCGAACTGGGTCCGGAAGGAGTCCCAGGACGACCGGTAGGTCGTGAACCCGGCGGCGCGGCTGCGGGCCATGTCGGTCACGACCTCCATGGGGCGTCCCAGGTCGCTGTCGGTGTGCCACCAGCTCGCGAGCCGTTCCACGTCCTGCTCGACCAGGCCGTGACGGGAGGCGACGTCGCGCCACACCCCGGCCGCCTCGGCCATCCGGGTCTGGAACGGGCGGTCCTCACCGGACCAGCCCTCCCACTCCACACCGAACCAGCCGGCGATGCGCGGCCACATCCAGCGCCACCGGAAGACGTCACCGTTGACGATGTTGAAGGCCTGGTCAGCGGCTGCCGGAGTGCTTGCCGCCCACAGCATCTGGTCGGCGAGCACGTCGGCGTCGGTGACGTCGGTCAGGCCGTTCCACTGCGCCGCGGACCCCGGGAAGACCAGCGGACGGCCGGTCTCCCGCGCGATCGAGGCCGCCACCGCGATGGTCAGCGCCATGTTCATGGCGTTGCCGACCGCGTGCCCGATCACGGTGTGGGAGCGGTGCACGCTCCACGTGAAGCCGTACCGCGCGGCGGCCTCGAAGAGCACGTCCTCCTGGGCGTAGTAGAAGTTCGGCAGGTCGAGCCGGGGTTCGTCCTCGTGGAACGGCGTGTCCGGGGTCTTCCCCTGGGCGTAGGCCTCGAACGGGCCGAGGTAGTGCTTCAGGCCGGTCATGAGCGCCACGTGCCCGACGCTGCCCGCGGGCCCGAGGGCGTCGAGGATCCGGCGCACGACGGCGGAGTTGGTCTCGATGTTCTCGGCTTCGGTGTCGCGGCGCACCCACGCGGTCAGGTGGACGGTGGACGGGCGCAGCGGTTCCAGCGCCCCGCGCACCGACGCGTCGTCGAGGAGGTCGGCGGCCACGTGCTGCACGCCGGGGACGGTGGGCTCGCGTCGGGAGACGCCGAGCACCTGCGAGCCCCGGGCCCGGGCGGCGCGGCAGATCGCCGCTCCGGAGATCCCGGTCGCGCCGACGACCAACGTGGTCCGCGCGTCGTGGTTGTCCATCCGACCTCCAGGGAACGGGGCCGGACGTGCGCCCGGCCGTCGAGTCGTCGTCGCGGTCCGGCCGCTCCGGTCCCCGGCGCCCGTTCACACGGTGCCTGTTCACCGAAACTCTTGCGGGCGAACCACGTGTTCAACCATACTGGACACGCGCAGCGAGGCGCGTCGAACTGAACGCGGACGGACCGCCGGTCCTCCCACTGCCCGAGCATCCTCCGGTCGGCGCCGGAAACCCTCTGCCGACTCGTCGTCCACCCGTGGAAACACCTCCCCCCGACGGTGGGGGGAGTGCATCAGAAGGGACCGCCATGCACCGCTACGGCTCGCCCACCTCCCGCCGGCACCGCCGGGTCTCCGCGCTCGCCGGCACCCTCCTGCTCGGGCTCGCGGCCTGCGGCTCGACCGGCAGCGGCGACACCGCCGGGGGCCAGGCGGAGGCCTCCGGTCAGGGCACGCCCCTGGCCGGTGCCCCGTCCTGGTGCGGCACGAAGAAGATCACCCTCGCTCTCGCCGACGGTTTCGGGGGGAACAACTGGCGTCAGGTGACGGCGGCCGAGGCGCGGGACGAGGCCTCGAAGTGCCCGAGCGTGACGGACTTCTCCTACGCGGACGGGCAGGGCAACACCCAGAAGGCGATCTCGGACGTCCAGGGTTTCGTCGCCAAGGGGGTTGACGCCCTGGTGGTGTTCCCGGACGCAGGACAGGCGATGCTGCCCGCCCTGCGCAGCGCGCACGACGCCGGGGTCGTCACGGTGCCGTACCGCGTCGATCCCGGTGGCCGGCCGGGCAAGGACTACGACGCCTTCATCAGCACCGACTTCAGCAAGGCCGGCGAGCTGTGGGCGCAGTTCCTGGTCAAGGCCCTGCCCGACGGGGGGACCGTGCTCAACCTGGGCGGGCCGGCGGCGAACTCCCAGAGCCAGGCCGAGTACGAGGGCATGCAGCGCGTCCTGAAGGACCACCCGGACATCACCTTCGTGGGCCAGACCCCCTACGCGGTGACGAACTGGGACCCGGCGCAGACGCAGCGGGTCGTGACGGCCGCGCTGGCCACCAACCCGAAGATCGACGCCGTCACGACGGACTTCGGGTCCGCGCTGGCCAGCGCCTTCGGGGCCTTCGACCAGGCGGGCCGGCCGATCCCCACCATCGCCACCGAGGACTCCAACCAGCTCGCGTGCGACTACCGGGACCGCAAGGAGGCGGGCAAGGGCTTCGAGCTGTTCACCGTCGACTCCCAGAACGCCATGGGGCGGCTGGCGGTGCAGTACGCGGTGGCCAAGGCCAGCGGCGGGGTCCTGCCCGACACCACCGAGTTCCCGCAGACCGCGTTCGAGGACTCCCTGTCGGGGCAGCCGCACCCCGTGCAGTGCGACGACCAGTTGCCGCCGGACGCCTTCGTGTCCAGCACGTTGACCCCGGAGCAGCAGATCGCCGCCCTGAAGTGAGGTGAGACGGGTGCACGGAGGGGGCCGGTCCCGCGGGACCGGCCCCCTCCGTGCACCCGTGTCAGCGCTCCGGGGCGAGACCGAGCGCCTGCAACGCCTCCGGCGTCAGGGCACCGGTCCGGCGACCCAGGACGAACCACACCCCCCGCGCGGGCCGGTCCGTCTCGTTGCGGTACAGGTGCGGCCGCGAGGAGTCGAACGAGAACGAGTCACCGGGGTGGATCACGTGCCGGGTGAACTCCAGCTGCAGCGTGAGCTCGCCCTCCAGCAGGTAGGCGTACTCGACGCCGGTGTGCTGGCTGAGCTTCCCGCTGGAGGAGGAGCTGCCGCCCGGCTGGTACGTCACGAGGAGGCTGTCGACCAGCGAACCGGACGAGTCGGCCAGCTTCTCCCAGACGACCCCGGACTCCAGCTCCAGCGTGGGACGCAGCCCCGGACGCATGACGGTGTCCCAGTGCGGCCGGTCGTGCTGGTCCAGGTCCGCGACGGCCCGCGTGAACTCCGAGCCCGCGCCGGGGAGCGCGGGGCCGGCGGTGTCCTGCGCGGCCGGCGCCGCAGCGGCCCCGGCCGCGCGTCCGCCGGAGTGCCCGTCGGAGTGCGGCGGCGGGTCCACGAGCACCTCGTCGAGCGAGAGACCCAGCACGTTGACGAGCGCGTAGAGCGTGGTGACCGACGGCTGGGACTTGCCGGTCTCGATCTGCGAGAGCAGGCTGGCCGACACCCCGGTCCGGGCGCCGAGTTCGCGCAGGCTCCAGCCCATCGCCGTCCGGTGCGCGCGGATGGCCTCGGCGACGCGGTCGAAGGTCACCGCTCACCGCCCACGGACGCCGGGCGCGGGCAGCCGGCCAGGTCGAGCAGCGGCCCGAGGTTCTCCGGGCCGCGGGCCCGTTCGCCCGCCTCGACCCGGTGGGCCAGCTCGACCACCGCCGCGTTGACGGGAGCCGCGCGCCCGTGCGCGCGCAGGACGTCCACGACGTGCCCGTTGATCTGGTCGACCTCGCACCGGCGACCGCGGCGCCAGTCCTGCAGGACCGTCGACAGGGTCGTGGGACGGACGTAGTCCGCCAGCAGCTTGTCCACCAGGCTCCGCACGTAGTCCTCCGGTCCTGCGCCCTCGACGTCCTCGTCAGGATCGTCCAGACCGAAGATACCGACCAGTCGGTGACCGTCGGCGCGGCACGCGGCGACGGCCTCCAGACCCGCGCGGACCATGAGTTCGGGCATCCCGGGTCGGCGTGCCGCGTCGGCGATCGACAGGTCCAGCAGGGCCGAGGGCACGAGTTCGGCCGCGTTCAGCACCAGTTTCATCCACTTCGCCGAGAGGATCTCCCGGGAGACCTGCACGGTGCCGGAGTGCTGCAGCAGTTCCGCGACCTGCTGCTCACGCCCGCGGGCGGCGTCGTCGACCGCGCCGACGGCGAACCACGAGCGTTCGCGCGGGGAGTGGCGCTCGACCACGCCGGGGGTGAACAGCGTCGAGGAGATCTCCAGGACCGCCCCCATCGTCCGGTGGGGCCCGACGACGTCGGACACGTCGGCCGTCGTCATCCCGTTCTGCAGCGCGACGACGATCGCGTCGTCGGCCAGCACGTTGCGGACGAGTTCGACGCCCCAGCGGGTGTCGTAGGCCTTCAGGACGACGAGGACCACGTCGAAGCGGTCCCGCATCCCGGCCACGTCGCACAGGTGGTGGGCGCGCACCGGGACGACCGTCGAACCCTGGCCGTCGTCGATCGTGATGCCGTTGCGCTGCATGGCCTCCACGTGCGCCGGCCACTGGTCGATCAGCGTGACGTCGCGCCCGGCCAGCGTCAGGTCGGCCGCCACCGCGGCTCCGTTGGCGCCCGTGCCGAGCACGGCGATCCTGGTCCTGTCCACCACAGTGCCTCCCGTGCGGTCGGGTGCGCCGCGTCGCGCACCGGGGATCCACGCTAGCCCGCCACGTCGGTTCTTGTCGCGTGACAGTGAACAAAAGATCGGCCCGATCGTCGTCTTGACAGCGCGCTCCGGCATGGCGTTCAGTGACGGTGAACACCAGACGTCGACGGCGCAGAGGCCGACGGCGGAACTCGACGAAGAGGAGCAGGTGTGTCCGAGCAGTGGGGTCGTGGGCAGGTCGCCCTCGTGACGGGAGCCGCCGGCGGCATCGGCCGGGCCACCGCGCAACGTCTCGCCGACGCGGGTTCCGACCTCGTCCTGGTCGACGTGGTCGAGGCGGTGCACGAGGTCGCCGCGGACCTGCGGGAACGGACCGGGCTGCAGGTCAGCGGACACCGCACCGACCTGGCCGACCCCGACGCCGTGGCGGGTCTCGCCGACGACGTGCGTCGCGAGCGCGGCCGGCTGGACTCCCTGCTGCTCGTGGCCGGGACGGTCCAGACGGCCGCGGGCATCGGCGACCTCAGCCCGCAGGAGTGGGACCGGGTGCTCCGCAACAACCTCACCGTGCCCTACCTCGTCGCGCACTCCTTCGCCGACCTGCTGTCCGCCGACGGCGGGGGGACGCTGACGGCGGTCTCGTCGTGGTGGGGTCGTTCCGGCCACGCCTACTTCGCGGCCTACTGCGCGGCGAAGGCCGGACTGGTCGTCCTCGTCCAGTCGCTGGCCGCGGAACTGGCGCCCGCCGTGCGCTGCAACACGGTCTGCCCGGGCAACATCGACACCTCGATGCACCGCGACGCGCTCGCCTCGGAGGCCGCGGCCCGCGGGATCGACGTCGAGCAGGTGCGCGTCGAGGAGTGGGCCAAGATCCCCCTGCAGGTGGCCGGTGCGCCGCACGTCATCGCCGACGCCCTCTGCTTCCTGGCCTCGCCGCGGGCCGAGTACGTCACCGGCGCCTCCCTCGACGTCAACGGCGGCGTCGTCTTCCACTGAGTCCCTCTGAGCACCCCCGCGGACCGCTCTCCCCGCTCGACGACAGACCGGAGTCCCGACGATGACCGAAACCCTCGCGACCACACCCTCCCTGCAGGGTCGCACCGCGGTCGTGACCGGCGCCGGCAGCGGCCTCGGCCGCGCCACGACGCTGGCGCTGCACGCAGCGGGTGCGAACGTGCTCGCCGTCGACGTGGACGCGGCCGCCGCACGACGCACCGCGGGGGAGGCGGGGACCGGCGCGGCACGCGTCGAGCCGTTCGCGGCGGACGTCACCGACGCCGACCAGGTCGCCGCCTACGTGGAGCGGGTGCAGGAGGTCTTCGGGGCCCCCACGCTCTTCTTCAACAACGCCGGGGTCGAAGGGGCGCACACCACCTTGGCGGAGACGTCCCTGGAGTCCTGGTACTCCGTGGTGGACGTCAACCTCCACGGGGTGTTCCTCGGCCTGCGGGCCGTGCTGCCCGTGATGGCGGCCGCCGGCGGCGGAGCCGTCGTGAACACGGGTTCCCTGCTGAGCCTCAAGGGCGCACCGGCGCGGGCGGACTACGTGGCGACCAAGCACGCCGTCCTGGGCCTGACCCGCGTCGCGGCCGCCGAGGGTGCCGCTGCGGGCGTGCGGGTCAACTGCATCTGCCCGGGCCCGGTCGACACGCCGTTGATGAGCCGTTCCGAGCACCTGGTCAACCCCGACGACCCGGAGTTCGAACGACGTCGTTTCCTCCAGGGAACCCCCCTGGGCCGCTACGGGACCCCCGACGAGATCGCGCGGCTCGTGCTCTTCCTGCTCTCCCCGGGCGTCGACTACCTCACGGGCGCCGCGATCTCCGTGGACGGTGGTATCACCGCCGTGTGAGGGCGCGGACCGCGCCCGCCCGCCGCCCGACGAGCCCGACCCGAAGGAGAACGACCCGTGAAAGCCGCCGTCTTCCACGCCGCCCACGACCTGCGCGTGCAGGAGGTCCCCGAACCCGGCGCCGTCGGTCCCACCGGGGTCCGGCTGCGCCCCATCGTGTGCGGGATCTGCGGCACCGACCTGCACGAGTTCGCCGCCGGTCCCATCGTGACGCCGGCGCAGCCGCACCCCTTGAACGGTTCCGTGCTGCCCCAGGTCATGGGGCACGAGTTCTCGGCCGAGGTCCTCGAGACGGGACCGGAGGTGACGTCCGTCCGGGCCGGGGACCGGGTGGTCGTCATGCCCCTGGTGACCTGCGGCCGGTGCTACTTCTGCCGGCGGGGCCTGAACCACCTCTGCGTCGTCATGGCGTGCGTGGGCCTGAGCTACGACGGTGGTGGACTGGCCGAGCAGATCGTCGTGCCGGAACACCTGGTGACGCGCCTGCCGGACGAGGTCAGCGACGTCCAGGGCGCGCTGGTCGAACCCGCAGCCGTCGCCGCCTACGGGGTCGACCGCGCCGGGACGGTCCCCGGTGACACGGTCCTCGTCACCGGGGCCGGGCCGATCGGGGCGCTCGCGGCGCTGTACGCCGCCGCGTCGGGGGCGGCCCGGGTCATCGTCTCCGAACCGAACCCCCGCCGCCGGGCGCTGGCCGAGGCCTTCGGTGTCGCCGAGGTCGTCGACCCGGCCGCCGTGGACCTCACGGACTTCGTGCGTGAGCGCACCGAGGGCCTGGGGGCCGACGTCGCCGTCGAGTGCTCCGGGAGCGAACCGGGTCTGCGCAGCGCCCTGGCGGCCGTCCGGGCGGCCGGGACTGTCGCGCAGACGGGTCTGCACACCCGCCCGGCCAGCATCGACCCCATGGACCTGTCCAACCGCGACCTCACGCTGGTCGGCACCTGGTGCTACCCCGTGAACGACTTCGGCCGGGTCCTGCGCCTGATCGCCGGGGGCACCTTCCCCGTGGAGAAGGTCCTGTCCGACGTCGTCACCATCGACGACGTCGTCTCCCAGGGCTTCGAACGGCTCCTGGACCCCGCGTCCGACGCCCAGAAGGTCCTCGTGCGCGTCCCCTGACCGGGCCGCACCCCTCAGACGAACCCTTCGACAAGGAGAAACCCGTGGCCATCGCGACCTTCGGCCAGTCGGCCGTGGACTGGGAACAGCGCCTCGACCTGGACCGGCTGCGGACCGAACGGCTGGCCCGCCTGCGCGCGGAGCTGGAACGCTCCGACCTCGGTGCCGTCCTGGCGTTCGACTTCACGAACATCCGGTACATGACCGCCACCCACATCGGCACCTGGGCCGTGGACAAGCTCATCCGGTTCTCCCTGCTCACCCGGACCGGCGAACCGGTCGTGTGGGACTTCGGCTCGGCCGCCCGGCACCACCAGATGTACAGCCCCTGGCTGGACTCCCCGGCCGTGGGCAGCGACGACCCGCACGCCCCCCACCACGGGGCGACGGCGGCCGGTGCCGCCGCGGGGACCGCGCCGGGGACGGTCAGCCGCTCGAGGGCGGGGATCTCCACGTTGCGCGGGGCCATCGCCCCGGAGGCGGGCATCGCCGAGGAGGTGGCCCGCAAGGTCCGCGAGGAGCTCGACGCCGCCGGCGTCCTGGGCGAACCGCTGGGGGTCGACGTCGTCGAGATGCCGGTGCTGCTGGCCCTGCAGGCGGCGGGCGTGCAGGTCGTCGACGGGCAGCAGGTCTTCCTCGAGGCCAGGCGCATCAAGACGCGCGACGAGATCGGACTGCTCACCCAGGCCGCGTCGATGGTCGACGCCGCCTACGACGACCTCTACCGGTTCCTGCGCCCGGGAGTGCGGGAGAACGAGTGCGTCGGCCTGGTCAGCAAGACGCTGTACGACCTGGGGTCGGAGTTCGTCGAGGGGGTCAACGCGATCTCCGGGGAACGGTGCTCGCCGCACCCGCACGTTTACTCCGACCGCCTCATCCGGCCCGGCGATCCGGCGTTCTTCGACATCCTGCACTCCTACATGGGGTACCGGACCTGCTACTACCGCACGTTCGCGGTCGGCAGCGCCTCGCGCGCGCAGCAGGACGCCTACGTCCGGGCCCGTGAGTACATGGACCACTCCATCTCCCTGGTGCGCCCCGGCGCGACCACCGCGGACGTCGTGAGCGTGTGGCCGACCGCGCAGGAGTTCGGGTTCCCCGACGAGGAGGCCGCCTTCGCCCTGCAGTACGGGCACGGCGTGGGGCTGTCGATCTGGGAGAAACCCATCTTCAGCCGCCTCGTCTCCCTCGACCACCCCGAGGTCCTCCAGGAGGGGATGGTCTTCGCGCTGGAGACCTACTGGCCCTCGGCCGACGGCCTGGGCGCGGCGCGCATCGAGGAGGAGGTCGTCGTCACCGCCGACGGGTGCGAGGTCATCACCAAGTTCCCGGCCGAGGAACTCCTCGTCGCCGGGCCGCGCTACCACACGGTCGGCGGAACCCTGCCGACCCGCCGCGAACCCCAGTCGCACCTCAACACCGCCGCCGGTTCCGGGGCGTCGCGCAACGGTGCGGTGACTCCGGCATGACGACCACCGACCACGAGGAGGACGACCGTGCGACTGCCTGACGCCCTCGGCGACCTGACGTACTCGACCCTGGTCCACGCGGGCGACACCTGGCCCGAGATGCGCGAGAGCCTGGAGACCTTCGTGCCGCAGGTGAAGGCCCGGGTGAGCCCGGACCGGCCCTTCGGCGTCTCCCTGCGCATCTCGGGCGACTCGGCGCGGACCCTGTCCGAGGACGCGGCCGAACGCCGCCGGTTGAAGGAGTGGCTGGACGCCCAGGGCCTGTACGTGTACACGGTCAACGCCTTCCCCCAGGGGGCGTTCAAGAACCGCGTCGTCATGGAGGACGTCTACGAACCGGACTGGTCCACCGACGCCCGTGCCGAGTACACCTGCCGGGTGGCCGACGTCCTGGCGGAGATCACCCCCGACGGCGTCGTGCCCAGCATCCAGACCATGCCGCTGGCCTACAAACCCAAGGTGACGTCCGAGGAGTACGTCCAGGCCTTCACCCGGAACGTGCTGGACGTCGCGGCCCACCTGGTCGACCTGGAACGCCGCACGGGGCGCCGCGTGGTCCTGGCGATCGAGCCGGAGCCCTTCTGCTACCTGGAGACGATCGCCGAGACCGTCGAGTACTTCGACACCCGCCTGTTCAGCGGCGCGGCCTCCCGGCACCTCGCCCGCCGAGCGGGTCTGCCGCTGTCCGAGGCACCGGCCGCCCTGCGGCGGCACCTGGGGATCGTGCTCGACATGGGGCACCAGTGCGTGGAGTTCGACGACCTCACGGCCTCGCTGGACCTGCTGGCCGACCACGGGGTGCCGATCTTCAAGCTCCAGGCGGCCGCGGCCCTGTGGGTGCCGACGGTGGGCGAGCGGGAGGTGGCCGAACTGGAGCGCTTCACCGACACCATCTACCTGAGCCAGACCACCCAGCGCGCCCAGGACGGCACCCTGCAGCGGTTCCTGAACCTCTCCGACGCCATCGCCGCCTGGCGGGCCGACCCGCGCGACGACGTCGAGTGGCGCACCCACTTCCACGTCCCGGTGTTCATGGACGCCATCGGCCCCTTCCGCACGACGCGGCCGATGATCGAGGACGCGTTGCGCGCGCACGTCGCGACGCGGCAGTCCGCGCACCTGGAGATCGAGACGTACACGTGGGACGTCCTGCCGGCCCACCTCAAGACGGGTGACGTCGTCGACTACGTGAGCCGCGAGCTCGAGTTCGTCCGCGACGTCGTGACCCGGGGAGCCGGGTCCCCGCAGGAGGGTGGTCGGGCGTGACGGGGCGGCTCGAGGGCAAGGTCGTCGCCGTGACCGGCGCCGGGAGCGGGATGGGCCGGGCGTTCGCCGTGGCCCTGGCCCGCGAGGGTGCCGCCGTCGGGGTGATCGACCTGGACGCGGACGCCGCGGCCGGCACCGCCCGGATGGTCGCCGCCGCCGGGGGACGTGCCCTGGCGGCGACCGCCGACGTGAGCCTGCGCGCGCAGGTCGTGGAGGCGCTGGACGGCCTGGTCGCCGAGTTCGGCGGTCTGGACGTCGTTTTCAACAACGCCGGGTTCAACCGTCCCATGCGCCTGCTGGACGTCACCGAGGAGAACTGGCGGTCCATCATGGACGTCAACGCCCTGGGGTGCCTCATCGGGATCCAGGAGGCCGCGCGCCTCATGATCGCCGCGGGCCGCGGCGGCAAGATCGTCAACACCGCCTCGATCGCCGGGCGCCAGGGGTACCCGGACTTCGCCCCGTACAGCGCCAGCAAGGCGGCCGTCATCTCCCTCACGCAGGCGGCGGCGCGCGGTCTGGCCGAGCACGACATCACGTGCAACGCCTTCGCCCCCGGGGTCGTGGGCACCCCCCTGTGGGACCGCCTGGACCGGGACCTGCTCGACCTGGGGGTCTCGGAACGGCCGGGTCAGGCGATGGCGGACTTCGGGTCCGACATCCTGCGCGGACGGGTCGCCACCGCCGAGGACATCACGGGGACCGCCGTCTACCTGGCGTCGGCGGACTCCGACTACCTGACCGGTCAGGTCATCATGATCGACGGGGGCATGGTCCTCGTCTGAGGACGCCCCCCGATCCCGCACGCCGGCGGTGCAGCCGGTTCCGCGTCGGGCACCGTCCCGCCCGCAGCCGTTGGAGGAGAACGTGAAAGCTCTGCAGTTCACCGGGGACGCGAACCGTCGCGTCGTGGACCTCGACACCCCGCGGCCGGCGGCCGACGAGGTGCTCGTCGCCGCGCGGTCGGTGGGCATCTGCCACTCGGACGTCGAACTGCTCGAGGGCCGCTACATCATCCCCTTCGAGTACCCGGTCGTGCCGGGGCACGAGTGGGCGGGTGAGGTCGTCGCCCGGGGCGAGGACGTCACGGAGTTCGCCGTGGGCGACCGGGTCATCGGCGAGTGCGTGATCGGCACCGACCACTTCGGGTTCTCCATCAGCGGGGCCGCCGCGGAGTTCTTCCTCGCGAAACCCTCGTGGTTGCACCGTGTCCCGGACACCATGACGAGCACGCAGGCCGCGCTCGTCGAACCCTTCAGCTGCGGCTACTACGCCGTCACCCAGGCCGGTGACGTGGACGCGAGCGACACCGTCGTCGTCCTGGGGGCCGGGCCCATCGGTCTGGGGGTCGTCGCCGCCGCCGCCGGTCGCGGCGCCCGGGTCGTCGTCGTGGACCGCAACGAGGACCGGCTCGCCCTCGCCGGGAAGCTCGGGGCGGACGAGGGACTGACCCCGGGGGACGACCTCGAGGACCGGGTCCGCGCGAGCACCTCCGGACGGGGCGCCGACGTCGTCGTCGAGGCGAGCGGGTCGACCGCCGCCATGGCCTCGGCCCTGCGCCTGGCCGGGTTCCGCGCCCGGCTGGTGAACGTGGGTATCGACGTCGGGGGGACGGCCAGCGCCGAACTCGGGCTCATCCAGGCCAAGGAACTCACCATCCGCGGCACGATCGGTTCGCCCGGGGTGTGGGCGCGGACCCTGCGCTTCCTGGAGCGGACCCGGATCGACCTGTCCCCCCTGGTGACGGCGAGCTTCCCGCTGGCCCGCGCCGAGGAGGCCGTCGACCTGGTCCACCGGGGGACCGGGCAGGTCAAGGTCCACCTCACGAGCGAGGCCACGCTGTGAGCGCCGCGACGGTCCCCGCGGCGGCGCCCGCACGGGACGTCCCCGAGCGCATGCGCGCCGCCGTGATGCACGGCCGCGGCGACGTGCGCGTCGAGGAGCGCCCGGTCCCCGCCCCGCGCGACGGCGAGGTGCTGCTGCGGGTCACCCGGGCGGGCATCTGCGGCACGGACGCGGGGGAGTTCACCCACGGCCCGAGCATGTTCCCGGTCGAGCGCCGGCACCCCGTCACCGGTCACCTGGGTCCCATGGTCATCGGGCACGAGTTCATCGGTGAGGCGGTCGCCGCCGGCCCCGGCGCGGAGAACTTCGTGGGCCGCAGGTTCGCCAGCGGGGCCGGGGTGTGGTGCGGGACGTGCGCGTGGTGCCGGGCCGGTCGCACGAACCTCTGCGAGCGCTACTGGACCGCCGGCCTCAGCGCCGACGGCGGACTCGCGGGTTTCGTCACCGTCCCGGCGGCGACGCTCGTCGAGATCCCCGGCGCCGAGCACGACGACGCCATGGGACTGGCCCAGCCGCTGGCCGTCGGGCTCCACGCCGCACGACGCTCCGGGGCCGGGGCAGGTGACGTCGTGGTGCTGGTGGGAGCCGGGGCCATCGGCTCGTTCATCCTCTGCGGGCTGGCCGGGTCGGCCGAGCGCGTCATCGCCCTCGACGTGGACGCCCACCGGCTGGCGACGGCGCGCGAACTGGGCGCCACCGAGACCCACGACGTCCGCAGCACCGACCCCGTCGAACTCGTCCGCGAAGTGACCGGCGGCGTGGGCGCGTCGGTGACCATCGAGGCGACGGGCCGCGACGGCTCCTCTCAGCGGGCGCTGGACATGACCCGCCGCGGTGGGCGCGTGCTGTTCGTCGGCCTGCCGCACACCCCTCAGGCCCTGGACCTGGCCCCGACCATCCTGCGCGAGGTCGACATCACGACCACCCTGGCGCACGTCTGCGCCGAGGACCTGCCCCGGGCCGTGGACCTGTTGCGCGACGGGCGGATCGCGAACCTCCTGCTCGGTGACGTGATCGGGCTCGACGACCTGGTGGAGCGGGGCCTGCGGCCGTTGTCGGCGGGCACCGCGCCGGGGAAGGTGCTGGTGGACCCGTGGCGGTGAACCGGATCGCGGTCCTCGGCCTGGGCCGCATGGGCGCCGCGGTGGCCGCCGCGCTCGTCCTCGCCGGCCGCGACGTCGTCGTGTGGAACCGCAGCGAGAGCGGGCACGACCGGCTCGCCGGGGAACTGGACCTGCGGGCCCCGCACCCGCAGCGGGCCACGACGCCCGCGCAGGCCGTGCTCGGGGCCGACCTCGTCCTCACCTCCCTGGCCGACGGCGCGGCGTTGCGGGACGTCCTCACCGGCCCGGACGGTGCCCTGGGCGCCGCCCGGCCGGGGACGGTCGTCGCCGACACCTCGACCGTCGGGGTCGCGACCGCGCGGGACCTGGCGGCCACCGCGGCCGCGGCGGGGATCGTCTACTGCGACGCACCGGTCTCCGGCAGCGTGGCCAGCGTGCGCTCCGCCTCGCTGCTCGTGCTGGCCGGCGGTCCCGAGGACGCCGTCGAGCGGTTGCGCGAGGTGACCCGGCCGTTCGCCGCCGCCGTCGTGCACACCGGGGCGGTGGGCAGCGGGCAGGCCGCGAAGCTCGCCGTGAACGCCGTCGTCTACGGCCTCAACGCGGCCGTGGCCGAAGCGCTCGTCCTGGCCGAACGCGGCGGGGTCCCCCGGGACACCGCGCTGGAGATCTTCACCTCCAGCGCCGTCGCAGCCCCCCTGGTGCGCTACAAGCGGGCGGCCTTCGCCGACCTCGACGCCGAACCGGTCGCCATGTCGGTCGACCTCATGCGCAAGGACCTGCGCCTGATCGCCGAGCAGGCCGAACTCACCGGCTCGTCCCTGCCGCTGACCGAACGGGTCCTCTCCGTCGCCGACGAGGTGTCCTCGGCCGGTCGCGGATCCTCCGACATGGCCGCCGTCGCGGCGCACCTGCGGGACCGGGCCGGGGCCGAACCTCCCCGCTGACCCCGCAGGACACCGCCGTCCGCGCGAAGAGCCCGCAGCAGAACCTACGAAGGAGTCGGTCGTGCAAGAGCCCGAACGGAAGACGTCACCGCGGGGACCCGCCGGTCCCGCGGGCCTGACCGCCGTCGAACCCGGTGACCGTCCGCCCCGCGCCCCCGGACGGGGCTCGGGCCGAACCCTGGGCCGGCCGTCGCGGGGTCTGACGACCATCGTCGTCGGCACCGTCCTCCTGCTGGCCGTCAGCGCCGTCGCCGCCCCCGAGAGCCTGGGCAGCAGTTCCGTGCGGGGCATGCTCCCGTTCGCCGCGGTGCTGGCCGTCCTGGCCCTGGGCCAGACGCTGGTGGTGCAGCAGGGCGGCATCGACCTGTCGGTGCCGGGTTTCGTCTCCGTGACCGTCGTGGTCGTGACCCACGTCCCGGACGGGGACGACGCCCGTCTCCTGCCGGCCGTGCTGCTGGCCTACGGGATCTGCCTGGTCGCCGGGCTCGTCAACGGGCTCGTCGTGGCCCGGCTCGGGATGTCGGCGATCGTCACCTCCCTGGGCACGAACGCCCTCCTCTACGCGGTCGTGCTCGGGATCTCCGGTGGTTCACCGCGCAACACGACGGGGGCCCTGCGACGACTGGTCGCGAGCTCGACGCTCGGGGTCCCGCACTCCGTCGTCGCCGCCGTGCTGCTCACCGCCGTCGTGGCCGTCCTCGTGAAGAAGAGCGTCGTGGGCCGGCGGTTCGAGGCCGTGGGGGACAACCCCCTCGCCGCCCGGCTGGCCGGGCTGCGGATCCACCGCCACCGCACGTCCGCCTACGTGCTGGCCGCCCTGCTCTACTGCACCGCAGGCGTCCTGCTGGCCGGCATCGTCACCACCCCCAGCGCCTTCCAGGGCGATTCCCTGCTGCTGCCCTCGGTGGCGGCCGTCGTGCTCGGGGGCACGTCGCTGCTGGGCGGCAAGGGCAGCGCCGTCGCCAGCGCCGTCGCGGCCCTGTTCCTCAGCCAGCTCGACCAGTTCGTCCTGACCCTCGGGGTGAGCACCGCCGTGCAGAACATCGTCCAGGCCGTGGCCCTGGCCGTCGGCGTCGCCGTCTACAGCGTGAACTGGCGCGGCGTCCTGGGACGCCTGCCGAGCCGGAACGTCGGCTCGGCGCGCCCGGTCGGTGCCTCGTGAGGTCGCGACCGGACGGGGGAGACGTGAACCCCCACGAGAACACCCCCCACCTCGACCCGGGAGCCGATGTGACCACACCGACCGCCGCGCGCACGGACACCCGTCCCGTGCTGCAGCTCGACGGCGTCTCCAAGCGCTACGGCGCGGTCCAGGCGCTGTCCGACGTCCACCTCACCGTGCGCCCCGGCCGGGTCCACGCCCTGCTCGGGGAGAACGGCGCGGGCAAGTCCACCCTCATGGGGGTGGCCACCGGCGTGACCCAGCCGGACACGGGCGCGATCCTCGTGCAGGGCGAGGACGTCGGCGTCCTCACCCCGGACGCGGCCGGGCGCCGCGGGATCGCCATCGTCCACCAGCACCCTGCGGTGCTGCCCGACCTCACCGTGGCGGAGAACCTGCGCGCCGGGCTGCCGGCCGGTGGCCGGGGACGCGACCTGCGCGGCGTGCTCGACCGGGTGGGGGCGGCCCTCGACCTGGAGGACCGCGTCGACGACCTCAGCGTCGCCCAGAAGCACGTGCTGGAGATCGCCAAGGCCGTCGCGCTCGAACCCGCCGTGCTGATCCTCGACGAACCGACCGCCCCGCTGGGCGGTGACCAGGTCGACGACCTCTTCGACCAGGTCCGCCGGGCCGTCGAGCGGGGCACCGCGGTCGTCTACATCACCCACCGCCTGGCGGAGGTGCGCGAGATCGCGCACGAGGTCACCGTCCTGCGGGACGGCCGGGTCACCGGTCACGCCGAGGTCGCGGACCTGACCGACGACCAGATGCTCCGCATGATCATCGGCCGGGAACTGACGTCCACGTTCCCCGACAAGCTCACGACGTCCGCCGACGCCCCGGTCGTGCTGCAGGTGCGGGGCCTGAGCGGTGCGGGGTTCCACGACGTCGACCTGCAGGCGCGCCGCGGTGAGATCGTCGGCCTGGCCGGCATCGTCGGCAACGGGCAGAGCGAGTTCCTGCGCGCCCTCGGCGGCCTGTCGTCCACGACGGCGGGGACGGTGGAACTGGACGGGGCGGCCCTCAAGGGCAGGTCGCTGGTCGAGCGCACCGCCTACATGCCCGCCGACCGGCACCGCGAGGGCGTCATGCCCAACCTGTCCGTGCGGGAGAACGCCGCCGTGGCCTCCCTGCGCTCGCTCGCGCGACGGGGTTTCGTCGACGCCCGCCGCGAGAACTCCGTGGTGGGCACCGAGTCCGCCAAGCTCGCCCTCAAGACGGCGTCCCTGGAGTCCGGGATCATGTCGCTGTCCGGGGGGAACCAGCAGAAGGTCGTCATGACCCGGGCCCTGCTGTCCTCCCCGAAGATCCTGCTGTCGGACGAGCCGACGCAGGGCGTCGACGTCGGGGCCCGGTCGGAGATCTACACCCTGATGCGGGCCGTCGCGGCGGAGGGGGTCCCCGTCGTGGTGGTCTCCTCCGACGCCAAGGAGCTCGAGGGGCTGTGCGACCGGGTGGTCGTGGTGTCCCGGGGGCGGGTCGTGGCCGAGCTCACCGGCGGCGACGTCACGGAGGAGGCGATCACCGGCGCCGTCGTCGGCGCCGACCACCGCGTGGCCCACGGCGGGGACGCGGCGCAGGTGACGACCGGCACCGGCAGGTCCCGGACCACCGCGGCCGGCCGCTGGTCGCACTTCCTGCGCGGCGACTACGCACCGGCCGTCATCCTCGCCGCCGTCGTCGTCGGTTTCGGCGCGTACGTGTTCAGCCAGAACAGCAGGTACTTGGCGGCGTTCAACATCTCCTCGGTCCTGATCCTGCTCACCGCGCTGGCGTTCATCAGCCTGGGGCAGGGGATCGTCATCATGACGGGAGGCATCGACCTGTCCCTGGGGCCGCTGGCCGGCTTGCTCGTCGTCATCGCGTCGTTCTTCGTCAACGACAACAAGCCGTACGCCCTCGTCTACCTCGCCTTCGGGATCATGCTCGCCGTCGCGGTGGCCTCCGGGGTCGTCAACGGGGTCCTGGTGCGCTACGGCGGGTTCACCCCCGTCGCGGCGTCGCTCACCCTGTACATCGCCCTGCAGGGCGTGTCGCTGCTGCTGCGCCCGTTCCAGGGGGGTTTCATCTCCGCCGCGGTCAGCGACGCGCTCACCACGACCGTCGGGCCCGTCCCGGTGGCCTTCCTCGTCGTCGTCGTCGTCGCGCTCGGCCTCGAGTTCGGGCTGCGCCGCTCGAACTGGGGACGGTCGTTGCGGGCCGTGGGGTCCAGCGAGGAGTCGGCCCGGCGGCTCGGGGTGAAGGTGAACCGGGTCCACGTCCTGGCCTACGTCGGTGCCGCCGTCATGACCTTCTGCGGGGCCCTGCTGCTGATGGCGCAGATCGGGGTCGGGGACCCCACCCAGGGCGTCACCTACACGCTCACCAGCATCACGGCCGTCGTCCTCGGCGGGGCCAGCCTGCTGGGCGGACGGGGTTCGTTCATCGGCACCCTCCTGGGAGCGGTGCTGCTGCAGCAGATCCTCAACGCCACCACGTTCCTGAACCTCTCGCAGACCTACCAGTACGTCTTCCAGGGAGTGCTGATCCTCGTGGCCGCAGCCATCTACACCCGTGCCCGCAGCACCCGGCGGGTGGTCGCGTGAGCGCCCCCGTCGTCCTGGTCACCGGCGCCGCCGGGGGCATCGGCCGGGCCACCGTGCAGGGTTTCGCCGCCGCCGGCTACGACGTCGCCGCGGTCGACGTCCGCCGCGACGACTCCCTCGCCGGACTGGCGCCGGGCCGCCGGGTCGTCCCGTACGCGGTGGACGTCACCGACGACGCCGCGGTCGCGCGCCTGGCCACCGACGTCGAACGGGACTTCGGCCGCCTCGACAGCCTGGCCCTGGTCGCCGGGATCAACCAGGGCGCCGCGCCCGTCGACCAGATGGACCCGGTCGACTTCCGCCGCGTGCTGGACGTGAACCTCGTCGGCCCCTTCCTGCTGTGCCACCACCTGGTGCCCCTGCTCAGGCGGGACGGGGGAGGGACCATCGGAGCGGTCTCCTCCTTCTGGGCCCGCTCCGGGCACGCCTACTTCGGGGCGTACTGCGCCTCCAAGGCCGGACTCCTGCTGCTCGTCCAGTCGCTCGCCGACGAACTGGCACCGGACGTCCGCGTGAACTCGGTGTGCCCCGGGAACATCGACACCCGGATGCACCGCGAGGCCCTGGAGTCCGAAGCGGCCGAGCGGGGCATCAGCGTGCAGGAGATGCAGGACGTCGAGTGGGGGAAGATCCCGCTCAAGGCGGCGGGTTCCCCGCAGGTCATCGCCGACGCCCTGGTGTTCCTCGCCTCCGAACGCGCCGCGTACGTCACCGGAGCGTCCCTCGACGTCAACGGCGGCGTCGTCTTCCACTGACGCACCCGCAGGACCCGGACCGCCCCGCGGTCACCCCGATGAGAAGAGGAGGGACAGCGATGTCCCGACGACGTGCAGGACTCGCCCTGTCCGCAGCCCTGGCCACCGCGGTCCTGGTCTCGGCCGGTTGCGGATCGACCGGTACCGGCAGTTCGGGCGGCGGAGCCGGTACGGCGACGCCGGGACAGGGTGAGTCCCTGGCCGGTGCGCCGGCCTGGTGCGGGAAGAAGAAGATCTCCCTGGCCCTGGCCGACGGTTTCGGCGCCAACAACTGGCAACGCGTGACGCGGGCCGAGGCGGCCGACGAGGCCTCGAAGTGCCCCAGCGTGACGTCGTTCGACTACAGCGACGGGCAGAACAACACCCAGAAGGGCATCTCCGACATCCAGGGTTTCGTGGCCAAGGGGGTCGACGCGCTGGTCGTCTTCCCCCACCAGGGCAAGGCGATGCTCCCGGCGATCCGCAGCGCCTACAAGGCCGGTGTCGTCACCGTCCCCTACCGGGTCAGCCCCGAGGGGACGGCGGGCAAGGACTTCGACGTCTACGTGGACACCGACTTCGCCGAGGCGGGCAAGCTCTGGGGGGACTTCCTCGTCCAGGCCCTGCCCCAGGGCGGGAAGGTGCTGCAACTGGGCGGGCCGGCGGCGAACTCGCAGAGCCTGGCCGAGCACGACGGCATGATGAAGGTCCTGTCCCAGCACCCCGACATCGAGGTCATCGGCCAGGAACCCTACGAGGTCACCGACTGGGACCCGGCCAAGACCCAGCAGGTCGTGACGGCGGCCCTGGCCCGCTACCCGCAGATCGACGCCATCGCCACCGACTTCGGCTCGGCCCTGGCCAGCGCCTTCCCCGCCTTCCAGCAGGCCGGTCGCAAGATCCCCATCATCGCCACCGAGGACTCCAACCAGCTCGCCTGCGACTGGGCGGACGCCAAGGCCGCGAACGAGGAGTTCGGGTTGTTCACCGTGGACTCCCAGAACGGCATGGTGCGGTTGGCCGTCCAGCAGGCGGTCGCGCGCGCGACGGGTGGGGTGGTCCCCGACTCCTCCACCTACCCGCAGGCGGCGTGGGAGAACTCCCTCACGGGCAGCCCCAACCCGGTGCTGTGCGACGAGTCGCTGCCGCCGGACGCCTTCACGTCGGCCGGGCAGACGCTGACCGCCGAGCAGCAGATCGCCGCCCTGAAGTGAGCGGTCGCCCGGTCGCCCGCGGCACGCCGCGGTGACGACCGACGTCGGAGGGGGAGGGGTGAGGCGCACCGGGGTGACCGGCCCCCTCCCGTCCCTGGTCGCGACCGCCCTGCTGTGCTCGGTCGGTGCCGTGGGCGGTTCCTCGGCGCTCGTGGGCCTGAGCGCGTGCCTGTGCGGCGTCCTGGCGGGGTCGGCGGTCGGGCGTGCTCGCGTCGTCCTGCGGGTGGCCGGCGTCGTCCTGTCGGTGGGGACGTTGTCGGTGAGCCTGACCGGGCTGGTCCTGGGGACCGGGCCGGGGTGGGCGGCGCAGTCCCCGCTGACGGCGCTGGTGCTCCCCTCGCTCGCCGCCCTGCTGGCCCTGCACGCGTCGGAACGGTCGGCGGTGGGGCCCGGACGTCCCGGGACGACCGTCGTCCTGGCGTGGGCCGCGACGGTCGGCGCGCTGGTCGCGTTCGGCGTGGGGTCGTGGTGGTGGGTCGACGGGCTGTGCGGGGGTGCCGTGGCGGTGGTGGCCCTGCGGCCCGGTCCACGCCCCGCCTCGAACGACCTCCCGCCCTCCTCGCCGTGGGGGTGAGGCGTCCGGCCCGTGGGTCCTGCGGCCCCGGCCCGGCGCCTACCCTGCCCACGTGGAGGTCGAGGACCGGTCCGAACGCGCCGCGGCCCGCGCGTCGGCGTACCTGTACGGGGACGTCCTCGTGCTGGCGGCGCTCATCGCGCTGGAACCGTCGGACGTCGCGAGCGCCAAGGGTTTGACGTACGTCCTGGGCACGACGGTGTCGACCTTCGTGGCCCACGTCCTGGCCGACGCGGTGGGCGCGAGCACCCGTTCGGGGGGCCGGGTGCCGACGGCGACGCTGCTCCACGAGGTGCGGGACGCGGTCCCGATCGCCTCGGCCGGGCTGGGGCCCGCGGCGCTCATGGTGCTCGCCCTGCTGCACGTGTGGACGCCGACGGTGGCGCTGGAACTCGCCGTCCTCGTCACGGTGCTGCGGCTGGCGGTCCTCGGCTGGGTCGTGGGGCGCTTGCGCGGGGGGCGGCCGTCGCTGCGGACGTTCGTGGCCGGGGTGCTGCTGGCCGTCGCGGGTGCCGGGGCCGCCGTCCTGAAGTGGTGGCTGACGCACTGAGCGCGCCGGGCTCAGGGGCGGCTCCGGCCCGTGGCGTCCACGACGTCGACCACGTGCACGTCGACCCGGACCGGCTGCGTGCCCGGCCGGGGTCCGAGCAGGTCGGCGACGAGCGCGGCACCCACTGCCCGCACCGCCTCGGCCGCCGCGGGGACGAACGTCCCGAAGGTCACCGCGACGTCCACGGCCAGCGCGTCGAGCCGGTCGCCGTCGGTGGCGCACCGGACACCCACCACGGAGACCCCGGCGAGCTGGTCGAGGGCGCCGCGGACGGCGGAGACGACGACGGCACCGGCGAGCAGGAACTCCCCGAGCTCGTGCCGGCCGCGGACCGGGGTGGACGGCTGCTGGGTGCGCCGGACCGCGGCGAGCAGCCCGGAACGCACGCGCGACCACCCGGGGAGCGGTTGCCGCCGCAGGGCTTCGGTGGCGCGTCCCAGCAGTTCCTCGCCGGACCCGGCCGGAGGGTTCGTCACCGCCACTCCTCCAGGCTCCGGGCCAGCGTGGTGCGGGCGCGTTCGAGCAGACCCCGCACGGCCGTCGGGGTGGTGCCGAGCACCTCGGCGATCTCGTCGTAGCCGAGGTCCTCGACCTCGCGCAGGAGCCAGGCGGTGCGCTGCCGCGGGGGCAGCAGGTCCAGGGCCACCTCCAGGGCCTCGCGCAGGGCGCTCTCGACGCCGGACCGTTCCGGGTCGGCGCGCAGGTCGCGCAGGCGGTCCTGGACGTCCTCGAGCTGCACGGGGGGCCGGCTGCCGGAGACGGGCCAGCGGCGCAGGCGGGCGAACGCGGCGTGCCGGGCGAGGGTGAACAGCCAGGTCCGCACGGCGGCCTCGCCGCGGAACGTGGCGAGGCCCCGCCAGGCCGCGAGGAGCGTGTCCTGCAGGCAGTCCTCCGCGTCGCCGCCGCGCAGGAGCGTGCGGCAGTAGCGCAGCAGGGCCGGCCCGTGCCGGTCGACGAGGACCGCGAAGGCCTCGCGGTCCCCCAGCCCCGCCCGGCGGGCGAGGACGGCGTCGCCCGCCCCACCGTCCGCGGTGCCGCCGGCGCCCCTCCCGCCGGCCGCGGTCGGGTCGCAGCCCTCCTCGTCCTCCACGCCGTGCACTCCCGACTCGTCCGGTCCTCGTCCTGGCCCACCCCGGACCCGCCGGGGTCGACCCGACGGGTTCACTGCAGGGAGAGGACCACGGATCCGAACTGGTCGCGAGTTGAATCATTTCGGTGGTGAGCGTCAGAAGGACTGCGGCCCAAGGCAATCAATCGAACATCGGCTGTGCGGTGCGAGTGAGAACTGTCTAGAAGCCGGGTCGTCGGTCGCCCTGGCGGGACCGGGCGGCCGTGGGGGGCGAAGGCGAGCGACGCCTGCTCCGTCCCACCGGGTGGGGCCCGTCCGGTGGTCCGCCGCGGTCGTGCCGGGAGCGCTGACCGGGATGGGACGATGCCGGGGTGAGTGGGAGTGCGGAGCGGGACCGCCTGCTCGACCTCGTGGCGGAGCACGTCCTGGCCCACGGGACCAGCGGGCAGAGCCTGAGCGGGATCGCCCGCGCGGTCGGGTCCAACAACCGGATGCTGCTCTACTACTTCGGCGGCAAGGAGGACCTCCTCGACGAGGCGTGCCAGCGTGCGGTCCGCAGCTTCCCGGCGGTCGCGCAGGCCCTGGGTCACGTGCACGTCGAACCCGACCTGTGCACCGGTCTCGGGAAGGCCTGGCTGGACATCACCGAACCCGCGAACCTCCCGTTCCTGCGGTTGTTCTTCGAGCGGTACGGCTCGGCGCTGCGCGACCCGGCCGAGAACGCCGGGTACCTCGACCGGATGGCCTTGACGGGCTGGCCGACCGAGCTCGCGGACGAACTGCTCGCGCGGGGCGTCGAGGCGTCCGGCGCGCGGCGGGCGGGGCTGGAGATCGTCGCGTTGTGGCGCGGTCTGCAGCTGGCCCTGCTGGCGGGTGCCGACCGTGACGAGCTGACCGCGGTGCACGACGCGGCCGCCGGTCGACTGGTCAGGGAGCTGGCGGGGCGCAACACGGTCGCTCCGCAGTCTTAACACCGATGAAACGAGACCGTCCTAGGTTGAACTGAACAGTTCACGGGGCGGTCCGCCACCGCTCCGGCAGCACGCGCGCCCCCCCACCTCGCCCCACCGAGGAGTCGCATGTCCCGGAACGCCCCGACCACCGTGCCCGATGAGTTGGCGGTCTCGAGAACCTCCGCGGTTTCCCTGACCGGTGTCTCGAAGTCGTTCCCGTTGTCCCGCGGCCGCGAGGTCACGGCCTTGTCCGAACTCGACCTGAGCGTCGGCGAGGGCGAGTTCGTCGCCGTCGTCGGGCCGTCGGGCTGCGGGAAGTCCACGGTCCTGCGCATGGTCGCCGGTCTCGACGAACCCACCACCGGAAGCGTTGCGGTGGAGGGCAGGCGACCCAGGGAACTGGCGAAGTCGCACCGGCTCGGAGTGGCTTTCCAGGAGCACGCGCTGCTGCCGTGGTCGAGCGTCCGGAACAACGTCGCGCTGCCCTACCGGCTCGCGGGTCGGCCGGTCGACTCCGCGCGCGTCGACGAACTCGTCGAGCTCGTCGGGCTGAAGGGTTTCGAGAACGCGCGGCCGCGGCAGTTGTCCGGCGGCATGCGGCAGCGGGTGGCGATCGCGCGGGCGCTCGTGCTCGGCCCGGACGTGCTGCTGCTGGACGAGCCGTTCGGCGCCCTCGACGCCGTCACCCGGCGCCGCATGAACCGCGAACTCGCGCGCATCTGGGCCGAGCAGCGCATCACGACGATCCTGGTCACCCACGACGTCGACGAGGCGTTGTTCCTGGCCGACCGCGTCGTCGTCATGACCGGACGCCCCGGGCGGGTGCGGCACGTCCACGACGTGACCTTCGCCCGGCCCCGCGAGGCCGAGATCACCCGCACTCCCGAGTTCCACGACGCCGTCGACCTGCTCACCGGTCTGCTCGACGCCGAGAGCGTTCCCGCGTGACCGGCTCCGCCCGGCGCGCGGTCCTGGCCGGCACCGGCGTCGTCGTGCTGCTCGCGGGCGCCGAGCTCGTGGGCCGCACCGGGATCGCCGGCCCCAGCTGGCCGCCGCTGACGGAGGTCGCCTCCTACCTGGCCGACCCGGACCGCCGGGCCACCGTGGTGCGCGCCGCGCAGACGACGCTCACCTCCGCCGCCCGCGGCCTCGTCGCGGGAGTGGTCGTCGCCGCGCTGGCCGCCTGCGTCGGTCTGCTGCTGCCCCCGCTGCGCCCGGGCCTGGACCGGCTCGCGGCTCTGCTGCACGCAGTCCCGGTCATCGCCCTGGCCCCGCTGCTCATCACCACGGTCGGCCGCGAGACGACGCCCACGGTCGTCGCCGGCCTCGGCGCGGGTTTCGTGATGTTCGTCGCGTTCAGCTCCGGCCTGGGCCTGGCGGGGGCGCGGTCCACCCACGACGACGTCTTCGACGTCCTCGGCGCCAACCGGTTGCGCCGCCTCCTGCGGTTGCAGCTGCCGAAGTCGGTGCCGACGGTCCTCGACGGCCTGACCCTGGCGGCTCCCGCGGCGGTGCTGGGCGCGACGATCGGGGAGTGGTTCGGCGCCCCGCGCGGGCTCGGCGTCCTCATCGTCAGCGCCATGCAGAACTTCCAGGTGAACCTGCTGTGGTCGGCCGCCGCCTGCGCGACGGTCCTCTCCCTCCTCGCCTACGGCCTCACCACGGCCGTGCAGCGCGTCGCGGTGCGGAGGGTCGCCTGATGCGCCGCGTCCTGACCGCCCTGGCCCACTACTGGCCGGTCCTGGCCGTCTTCGTCGGCTGGGACCTGTGGATCGTGCTCAACGGGTACACCACCGTCGTCGCCCCGCGCCCCGGGCTGGTGCTCGCCGACATCGCCGGGAACCCCGGGGCGTACGCCGGGGACCTCCTGCGGACCCTGGGGACCTCGGTCGTCGGACTCGTGCTGGGCATGGCCGTCGGCGTCCTGGCGGCGATCGCGGTCTGGTCGTCGGCCGCGGTCGCGGGCGTCGTCACCCCCGCGGCCCTGGTGCTGCGGTCGGTACCGGTGACGGCCATGGTCCCGATCATCGCCCGCGTCGCCGGGTACGGGGACTCCTCCATCCTCGTCATCATCGTCGTCGTCTCGTTCTTCCCGGCGTTCGTGCTGACCCTCTCCGGTCTGGCCGCCACCCCGGCGGCGGGCCGCGACCTGTTCGGGGTGCTCGGCGCGAACCGGGTCCGGACGCTGCTGCGGCTGCACCTGCCGCACGCGGTCCCGAACGTCGTGGTCGCGTTCCGGCTGACCGCTCCGAGCGCGGTCCTGGCGGCCCTGCTCGCCGAGTACCTGGTGGGCAGCGGCGGGCTGGGGCACCTGTTCAGCACCTCCCGCAGCTACCTGGACCTCGAGCGCGCCTGGGGGACGGCGCTGCTGGCCACCGTCGTCTCCATCCTCACCTTCGTCCTGGCCCGCGGCGTCGAGCGCCGCGTGACCGCACGATTCTCCTGAACCACTCGCGAAAGGTTCCCGATGACCCACGAACTCCTCCGCCGCCGCTCCGTCCTCGGCGCGGTCGCCGGTGGCGGTGCTCTCGCGACCCTGGCCGCCTGCAGCCAGGAGAGCGGTGAACCCGCTGCGGCGCAGCCGTCCGCGGCCGACGGCACGACGACGACCCTGCGGGTCGCGCTCGGCTGGATCAAGAACGTCGAGTGGGCCGGGTTGTGGCGCGCGGACGACGCCGGCTACTACGCCGAGGAGGGCCTGAGCATCGAGTGGCTGCAGGGCGGCCCGAACGCGCCGACCGTCATGGCCAGCGTCGCCGCCGACTCCGCCGACCTCGGCATCGCGGCCGGTCAGCAGTCGCTGCTGCAGTCGATCCCGCAGGGCAACGACTTCGTCGTCGTCGGATCGATCTTCCAGGACGCGCCCGGATCGCTGCTGTCGCTGGCCTCGCGGCCGGTGCGTTCGGCCGCCGACCTGAAGGGGCAGAAGGTCCTGGGGCAGGAAGGGACCCAGCCCACGATCGACGCGCTGTTCCGCCTCGCGGGCATGGAACCGGACTACGAGTTCGTCACGGCCGCCTACGACCCCGGCCCTCTCGTCGAGGGGCAGGGCGTCGCCTACACCTGCTACCTGACCAACCAGCCCATCATCCTGGAGCAGTCCTACGGGCTGGCCGAGTCCGACTACGTCGTGACGCCCTACAGCGCCATGGGGATCCCGCAGTACGCCAGCCTGATCTTCGGGCAGCGCGCCTTCCTGGACGGCAACCGCGACACCGTCGTGAAGTTCCTGCGCGCCAGCGTCAGGGGCTGGGCCGACAACGAGGAGGACCCCGAGGTCGCCGCGAAGCTCGCCGTCGAGAAGTACGGCGTCGACCTCGGGCTGGACCTCGAGCAGCAGGTCCAGGAGAACGAGCTGCAGATCCCGCTGACCGAGTCCGACCTCACGCGGTCCGCCGGGATGTTCCGCATGGACCCCGCGCTCATGGCGGGGGAGATGTACGACGCGCTGCGGGCCGCGCAGGTCACCGACCTGCCCGACGCCGACTCGATCATCGACATGACCCTGCTCGACGAGGTCTACGCGAACGGGACGACCCTGTGACGGCGGCTGTGAAGAACCTGCTGCTGGGCGTCTTCCAGGTCGCCGGGCCGAACGGGATGTCGGGCGCGAGCTGGCCGCACCCGGAGAACCACCAGGTCGAGTTCACCGACCTGTCGATGTGGACGTCGCTGGCCCGGCGGGTCGAGGAGGGCGGGTTCGACTTCCTGTTCCTCGCCGACTCCTACGGGTACGCGACCATCGGGGGCGAGGTCCCACCGGTCAGCATCGAGGAGGGCACGTTCGCGCGGCTCGACCCGCTGGTGCTGATGTCGGCGCTGGCCGGGGTGACCACCGACCTCGGGCTGGTGACGACGACGTCGACGATGTTCGAGACCCCGTACGCCAACGCGCGACGGTTCACGACGCTGGACCACCTCAGCCGGGGCCGGATGGGCTGGAACGTCGTCACCGGGTCGGCGCAGGAGTCCGCAGCGGCGATGTTCGGGCGGTCCCTCACGCCGCACGACCAGCGCTACGACATGGCCGACGACTACCTCGACCTCAGCTACTCGCTGTTCGAGTCGTGGGAGGACGACGCCGTGCTCGCCGACCGGACGACGCGCCGGTGGGCGGACCCGGCCAAGGTCGGCAGGATCGCGCACGACGGGCCCTTCCACCGCGCCCACGGCAGGTACCCCGCGCCACCGTCCCCGCAGCGCACCCCGGTGGTCTTCCAGGCCGGCAGTTCGGGCCGCGGCCGGGAGTTCGCCGCCCGGCACGCCGAGGTCGTGTTCCTGCAGGGCACCACGCCGGAGGCGGTCGCCGCGGCCGTCGCCGACATCCGCGCCCGCGCGGTGGCCCACGGCCGTGCCCCCGACGCCGTCCGGATCGTCGTGGGGTTGTCCGTCTTCACCGGCGCGACCGCCGAGGTCGCCCAGCGGCGCTGGGACGAGCTCGACGACCTGTCCTCGGTCGAGGGCGCGGCGGCCCGGTACGCGGCGAACACCGGCATCGACCTGCTGGCCCTGGACCCGGACTCCACGCTGGTGGACGCCGTCGGGGAGCAGGGGCAGTCCAACATCGACCGCTACCGGGGCCTGGACGGCAGCCGCCCGCCGACCGTGCGGGAGATCCTCGACGAGTTCCGGGTGCGCGCCCTGCGCGGGCTGGTCCTCGTCGGCGCGGGCGGGGACGTGGCGGACCGGATGGCCGACTACGTGGCGGCCACCGACGTCGACGGCTTCCTGCTGGAACCGCACCTGACGCCGGGGACGGTCGACGACGTCGTCGAGCACGTGCTGCCGTCGCTGCGGGCCCGTGGGCTCTTCGGCGCCGCACAGCGCGGGGTCTCGCTGCGCGAACGCGTCTTCGGCCACCGGCACCTGCCCGCCGCCCACCCCGCGGCGCGCCGGCGCGCCGACGCCCTGCTCACCACCCGCTGATCGGAGGACCCGTGCGCGATCTCCGCACACTGCCCAAGGCCCACCTGCACCTGCACCTCGAAGCCGCGATGCGCCCGGCGACCATGGAGGAACTGGCTCTGGAGGCGGGCGTCGCGACGCCCGTCACGTCGGGTTTCACCGACTTCACCGAGTTCGGGCAGCTCTACCAGGGGCTGCTCGCCGTCTTCGGGGTGAAGGAGAACATCCTGCGCGTCCTGGACGAAGCCGTGGCCGACGCGGCCGCCGACGGCGCGGTGCACGTCGAGTTCGGCGGGGCACCGCTGTACCACGCCGCCGTGTTCGGCAGTGCCGAAGCGGCACTGGGCGCCCTGCTCGACCAGGCGGCGGAATCGTCGCAGGAGCACGGGGTGTCGGTGGGGTTCATGCCGACGCTGAACAGGATGGCCGACCCCGAGGCGATGATGGAGACGGCGCTGCTGGCCGCCAAGTACGCGGGCCGGGGCGTCGTGGGCCTGGGCCTGGCGAACGACGAGCGCGGGTTCCCGCCCGGGCCGTTCGCCGCCTGCTTCGCCGTGGCCAAGGACGCCGGCCTGCTGTCGACCCCGCACGCGGGGGAGCTGGACGGGCCGTCCTCGGTGCGCGGCGCGCTGGACGCCCTCCAGGCCGACCGGATCCTGCACGGCGTCCGCGCGGTGGAGGACCCCTCCCTCCTCGAGGAGATCGCCGAGCGCGGTGTCTGCCTCGACGTGTGCCCCACCTCGAACCTGCAGCTGGGGGTCGTGCCGACCCTGGAGGCGCACCCGCTGCCGCAGCTGCTCGACGCCGGGGTGCGGTGCTCGATCAACGCCGACGACCCGACCCTGTTCGGTCCCGGACTGCTCGAGGAGTACGAGCTGTCGCGGACGGTGCTCGGCCTGAGCGACGAGCAGCTCGCCGCGTGCGCGTGGAGCTCGATCGAGTGCAGCGCGGCGACCGACGACGTCAAGCAGCGTTCCAAGGGCGCCGTCGACGCGTGGCTGGCCGCCTCGTGAAGCGCATCGGCTTCGGGGTCTTCGAGGTCGGCGGCCCGCAGGTCGGCGGGACGCTCAGCTGGAACCACCCGCGCAGCCGCGGGACCGAGTGGCGTTCCCTGCAGCACTGGGTCGAGATGGCGCAGCTGCTGGACGAGGCCGGTTTCGACTTCCTGTTCTTCGCCGGTGGGCCGTTCACCTACCCCGCGGTGAACGGCGAACTGTCCACCGAACTGGTCCGCTCGGGCATGGGGGCAGGCATCGACGCGAGCTACTTCGTGCCGAGCATGGCCGCGGCGACGCAGCGGCTCGGGTTCGTGCTCACGTCGGTGACCGGGGCGGACCACCCGCTGTTCACGGTGCGCAAGTTCCAGACGCTCGACACCCTCACGGGCGGCCGGATCGGCTGGAACGTCGTGACCGGCTCCTCTCAGGACACCCACGCCGCGATGATGGGCCACCGCGAGATGGTCGCCCACGACACCCGCTACGAGATCGCCCGCGAGTACGTCGACCTCGCTCTGCGGTACTGGGAGGGCAGCTGGGAGGACGGTGGCCTCGTCCTGGACCGGGAGAAGGGCGAGTTCGCCGACCCGGCGAAGCTGCACAGGGTGGTCCACGAGGGTGAGCACTACCGCTCCGCCGGTTGGAACACCGCCCCGCCGGGCCCGCAGACCTCCCCGGTGCTCTTCCAGGCCGGGACCTCGGAGGCGGGCCGGGAGTTCGCCGCGCGGTACGCGGAGTGCGTGTTCGTGCAGGGCACGACGATCGAGCACACCGCCCGCAACGTCGCCGACATCCGGGCCCGGGCCGCCGCGCACGGTCGCGACCCGCAGTCGCTGAAGCTCTTCGTCGGCGTCACCACCGTCACCGCGGCGACGTCGGAAGAGGCGCACCGGCAGCGGGCAGAGTTCGACGCGCTGCAGACCGACGAGTTCGCCGCCGCGTACTACGCGGGCAACACGGGCGTCGACCTGCTGTCGCTGGACCCCGACGGCACCATCGACCAGGTGTTCTCCCGGGAGGGTTCCCGGGCGGGGCAGATGGGCGTCAGCAACATCGAGCGCTTCCTCGGCCCGGACGCCCCGACCGTCCGCCAGATCCTCGACCAGCTCAAGGGGCGGGGTACCCGAGGGTTCCCCCTCACCGGCAGCGGCGAGGAGGTCGCGACGGCGATCGAGGAACTCGTCGACGCCACCGACCTCGACGGGGTGATGATCGAACCCGTCTTCGACATCGCCTCCCTGCAGGACGTCGTCGACTTCGTGCTGCCCCACCTGCGCGAGCGTGGTCGGTACGCGGCCCCCGAAGGGATGACCCTGCGCGAGCAGCTGCAGGGCACCCGCCGTCTGCCCGCCGTCCACCCCGGTGCCGCCTTCCGACCCTGATCGCCGTCGTCGGGGGGCGTGCCCGCCCTCACCGGGCACGGCGGGTGGACGTGGCGGCCGGCTCCACGGAGCCGGCCGCGGCCGGGGCCCCTCTCAGAACACGATGACCTGACGGACGGCGCGACCCTCCGCGAGCGTGTCCATCGCCTCGTTGACGCCCTCCAGCGTCGTGCGGGCCGAGACGAGCTCGCCCACCGGCAACCGCCCCTCGCGCCACAGCTGCGCGAACCGCGGGACGTCCCGGGAAGGGACGGCCGACCCCAGGTAACTGCCCTGGATGGTCCGCGCCTCGGCCGTCAACCCCAGCGGGGTGATGGTCGCCTGTGCGTCGGGAGCCGGCAGGCCGACCGTCGTGGTGGAACCGCCCGGGGCGGTCAGCGCGACGGCCGTCTCGAACGCCCGCGGGTGGCCGGCGGCCTCCACGACGCAGTTCGCCCTCACCCCCGCCTCCAGGGCCTGCGCGGGGGTGTACACCTCGTGGGCCCCGAGTTCGCGTGCGCGCTCGAGCTTCTCGGGCAACGCGTCCACCCCGATGACGGGTCCGGCCGCCACCGACAGCGCGGTCAGCAGCGCCGCCATCCCGACGCCGCCCAGGCCCACGACCGCCACGGACTCCCCGGGGGCGGGCCGGGCCGCGTTCAGCACCGCGCCACCACCGGTGAGCACGGCGCACCCCAGCACCGCGGCGACCTCCGGGGGGACGTCCGGTTCGACGACGACCACCGAGCGGTGGTCCACGACCGCGTGCGTCGCGAACGCCGAAACCCCCAGGTGGTGCTTCACGGGAACCCCGTCGCGGTGCAGCCGGGACCCGCCGAGCAGGGTCCCGGCGGTGTTGGCCGCCGTCCCGACGCTGCACGGCAACCGACCGTCGGTCGCGCAGTTCGCGCACTGTCCGCACCGCGGCAGGAACGTCATCACCACCCGGTCCCCGACGGCCACACCGCCGGGGACCTCGGACCCGACGTGCTCGACGATCCCCGCCGCCTCGTGACCCAGCAGCATGGGCACGGGACGGACGCGGTTCCCGTCGACGACCGACAGGTCGGAGTGGCAGACCCCTGCGGCCTCGATGCGCACCAGCAGTTCCGTGGGACCCGGGTCGTCGAGTTCCAGGTCGCACACCGTCAGCGGCTTCGACGTCGCGTAGGGCCGGGGCCGTCCGATCTCCTCCAGCACCGCACCACGGATCCTCACGCGCCGGAACCCTTCGCGCGGGCCAGGGCGTCGCCGACGGCCCGGCCGATGTCGTCGCCGGCGCGCAACGGGCGGTCGCGGAAGATCCCCTCGTGGGCCAGGACGGGGCGGCGGTCCCCGCCGAGCTCGGGGTGCTTCTCCTCCAGCTTCTCCCTCTTCTCCGCCAGCCCGTGCCAGTGCCGGACCGTCTCGGCGTCACCGCCGCGCACGCCCCGCCAGCTGCGGGGCATCGCCTCCCGGGACGGCCCCGTGTCGGCCGCCCCGCCGATGTTCAGCCGGCTCGGCAGCTTGCGCACGCCCGCCCCGCACACCGCGCAGTCCGGCACGCTGTCGTGCATCGAGCGCAGTACCACCTCGCGCCGGTGACCGGCGCCGCACACCACGTCGTGGATGACCACGTGGAACTCCTAGAGGTAGTGGCCGTCGGGGGCGTAGCGCAGCCCCTCGGCCTGGTCGGCGTCGTGCCCGAAGACGAGTTCGGCACCCGTGCGGTCGGCGATGCGGCGCAGTTTCTCGACCGACTCCAGCCAGCGCAGGTTGTCCCACACGATCGCCGCACCCACGGCGGGCGGCCCGTAGCTGTCCGCCAGGTACACCGCGTCGGAGGTGAAGATCTTCGTCCCCTCCTGCGGCAGGTCCACCTGCAGGGACATCGTCCCCCACGTGTGACCGGGGGTTTCGATGACGCTCACGCCGGGCACGATCTCGGTGTCCCCGCTGACCGCCTCGAGGTCCAGGCCCGCGTAGTCGCTGACGATGTGCGCGCCCGCGGAGTACCCCGTGATCGCCCGGGCACCCTCGATCTCGGCGCTGTTGGCGATGATCCGGGTCCTGCCGTTCTGGAACGTCTTCGCGTTCGCCGCGTGGTCGAAGTGCAGGTGCGACAGGATCAGCACGTCGATGTCGTCGGGGGTCAGTTCCAGCTCGGCGAGGGAACTGTCCAGGTACCCGGGCCCGTCGGTGGGTTCGGACACGGGGAAGAAGTCGTGGAACCCCGTCGGGGCCCACCGCTGCTCCCAGTCGCGCGGGACTCCGGTGTCCCACAGGATCCGCCCCTCGGGGTGCTCGATCAGCACCGCGTGGGTGGGGCACTTCCCCCACACCACCGGGTCGTCCTTGTGGTGCCGGTCCCGGATGGTGCGCCCGCCCTTGAGCAGCAGCCACGTCAGGTCGGTCTCCATCACACCGGTGGACAGGACGTGCAGCTTCATGTCGGCCACGGCAGCCTCCTCGATGATCGTCAGCCGGAACCGTCAGTGTTCCCAGCGCGCCCCGGCGACCACCATGTCTGCCGAAGCCTCAACCACACCCCCGATCGTGTCCCGGACAGCCACCCCGCCGCCCCGCCACCGCCCTACGATCGCGCCGTGAGCGATGAGGCCAGGCCGTTCGACGAACCGGCGACCGACGTCCTGCTGCGCACCATCAGCGACACCGCCGTCGACCTCGCCAACGTCGGGGCCCGCGACGTCGTCCTCGGTGCGGTCCTGCGTCGCACCCGCGACCTCCTCGGCGCCGACATGGCCTACCTGAGCCTCAACGACCTCGGCTCGGGCACCACGTACGTCGAACTCACCGAGGGGGTGCGGACGGCGCAGTACCGCGCCATCCGCATGCCCTTCGGCACGGGCGTCCTCGGCAGCGCCGCCGCCGGCGCGACCACCGTCCACACCACCGACTACCTCGCCGACGCCCACCTGCACCACCTGCCCGCGATCGACGCCGTCGTCCGCGGGGAGGGGGTCCGCGCCATCGCCGGGGCACCCATGCGGCTGGGCGGCCGGGTCGTCGGGGCCCTCGTGGTCGCCCACCGCAGCCCCCGAACCCTCGGGGCCCGGGCGCGCGAGGCCCTGGAGCAGATGTCGGTGCAGGCCGCCGTGGCCCTCGAGCAGACCCGCCGCGGGGAGGAGATCGCGCGCCTGCGCGGGGACCGGGACGCGCAGTTCGACCCCGAGGGCGCCGCCGACGAACGCCGCCAGCTGCAGGACCTGCTCACGCTCGACGAACGGCTGACGGGGGCCATGGTCGGGATGGTCACCGCCGCGGGCGTCCTCGCCGTCCTCGAGGAGACCGTCGGGCGGCCCCTGGCGCTGCTCGACCCCGCCGGCGCCCTCCTGCTGGGCCGCGAACTCCTCGGCGCCGAGGCCCTCGACGACTGGCGGCTGCGGGCCGCCGTGCGGACCTCGCACCAGGGCGGCGGGGTGACCGTCGCGCACACCGTCGACGGCACCCACGCCGTGCTGGCCGTCACCGCCGTCGGCGAGCACCTCGCCACCCTGCTCCTGCCCGAACCCGACGCCGAGAGCATCCGGCTGGTCTCCCACACCGCCGGGTTCCTCAGCGTCGCCCTGCTCGTCGAACGCGCCCTGGCCGAAGCCGACGAGAGCGCCCAGACGACGCTCGTGGAGGAACTCCTGGACGCCCGCGCCCCAGCGCGGCCCACCCTGGCCGGCCGGCTGGCCCACTACGGCCTGCACCTCGGAACCCCCGTGGCCGTCCTCGTCGTCGACGTGCCCGCCGCCCGGGTCCGCCGCGCCGCGCAGGCCCTGCGCGGCGCGATCCCCGGCACCGGCGTCCTGCTCTCCGCCCACGGCCGTCACCTCTGCCTGCTCGCCCACGTCGACGGCGACGACACGGGTGCCGGCACCGGCGTGGCGGCGCTCGCCGCCCGGCTGGGGGACGCGCTGGCCGCGGCCGGGCTCGCGGCGCCCATCGGGTCGGCCACCGCCGTCAGCGGGAACCCCCACGACGTGCGCCGCAGCCACGAGGAGGCGTCCCGGCTGGCCGCCTCCGCCCGGGCCCTGGGCTGGACGAGCGGCCACGCGGACTTCGCCGCCGTCGGCCCGGCCGGGGCCGTGGTCCGCGACCACAGCGGCGACACCGCACGGTCCCTCGTCGACAGGTTCCTCGGTCCCGTCGTCGACTACGACGCCCGGCGCGGGACCCAGCTCACCGAGACCCTGTGGCACTACTTCGCCGGCGGTGAACTGCTCGCGCCCGCGGCCGCCGCGCTGCACGTGCACACCAACACCGTCCGCCAGCGCCTCGACCGCGTCGACGAACTCCTCGGTGCGCAGTGGCGCGACCCCGAGGGGCGGTTCAACACCCAGTTCGCGGTCCGGTTGTGGCGCACCGCGGGTCCGTGCGCGGGGCAGGAGCCGGGGGTGGTAGCGGAGCCGAACTGCCCCTGAAGCCCGGCGCCCGCCCGCTGGAGCAGCACGTTCCGACCCGCTCACGAACCGCGGACGGGTTGTGCCGCAGCACTTCCTCGGCGCGGCACGTCGCGAGCACGCCTCAACGAGGCTCGTCCACCGACTCCTCGAGCTGCGGAGGTGGGTCCGAGCGCACGAGCGCCGGCACCCCCGCCCCTCCTTCGTCGACCGGTGCGAACCCGTCGAAGACGCTCACCGGTCCGAGCGCGAGGAACGTCGCGGCGTCCGGTTCCAGGACGAGGTCCGCGATCTCGGCGGCGGCCGTGAAGTCCCAGCCGTCGAAGATCAGGTGCATCCAGCCGTCCTCCAGGTGCTGCGACCGCACGCGGCGGAGTCCGGGGACGTCTTCCACGGCTGAGGAGCGGGTGGCGCGGGCACGACGAGCCTGCCGGCTGACGAAGCGGCGCACCGACTCGAGATCGAACGTCTCGTCGCTCACGCTGCCGATCCTGCCCCCCGGCCCGCCCGGTGCGGGCGGGTTCGCAGACGTCGCTGTCACCCCGCGGCGCGGGTCACGATCGTCCCGCGGCGCCCGTCGTGTCGTCCCCGCCTGCCACTGTGTCCGCATGTCGCAGCTCGTCGTGGAGATCCACGTCCCCCTCACCCCGGCCCCCACCGTCACGGACGACGACTACCCCTACCCCTGGATCGAGGAGGTCGAGGACCACCTGGCCGAGCTGGAGGAGGCCGGCGACCTGGAGGTCCACGACGACGGTGAGGAGATCGACGACGAGTACGTCTTCTTCATCACCGGCGGAGCCGAGGAGCGGTTGCTCCGGGGCGCGTCCCGCATCGCGACCCGCGACGGCGTTCCCCGCGGGACCTACGCCGTCGTGAGCAGCGACGACGCTGAGGACATCGGCACCGGGCGCCGGGTCGACCTGCCCCTGTGAGATCCGCAGGCCGCGCACACGGTCACCCTCCCGTCGGGGTCAGGCCCTCTCCTCGTCCAGACGGAACCCGTGGTCGGGGTCGGCCAGCCACTGCTGCAGGCAGTCGCCGTCGTCCGCCCACGCGTCCCAGCCGTGTCCGGCACCGGACGAGTACAGGTGCCAGCCCTGCGGGTCCTCGTCGTCGGGTTCGACGTGCAGCGTGTCGCCGGCCCACCGGCCGGTGGTCACCGTTCCCGTGCGGGCACGGCGCTGCACGATCCACTCCGGCAGGGCCGCCGGCTCTCCGGTGACGGGTGGGCTCAGCGGTGCACCGGCCGCGTACGTGGAGCCGGGGGCTGCGGCGCGGCAGGGCCGGGTGGGGCGTCGGGGTCCTCGTGCCCGATCCCGTACAGGCAGTCGCCGCAGCCCTCGGCGGGGTCGTGTCCGCGCCGGTCGTGGCGGCAGCGCGGGCAGTCGCCGTAGAACGCCCGTGCTGCCCGCTCGGCGCGCCGGCGGTCCCGTCGCCGTCCGAGGTGGCTGAACACCGGACCACTGTGCCAGGACGGACGCACGGTCGCGCCGCTGTCGTGGTGGCTCAGCAACCCTCCTGCAGCCCCACCAGCACCCGACCCTCGCGACGCCACGCGATCCCCGCGTAGACGTGCCCCCGCGCATCCGGCACCGCAGCACCGTCGCCGCCGCCCGGCTGCAGGAAGTGCTCCCGCGTTCGAGCCCACTCCTGACCCGTCGCCGGCGGGGTCAGCCACCGCATCGGCCCCCCGAAGCCGTGGACCACCACCGCGTGCCCGGCTCCGACGAGCTCATCGACCTCGGCGGCACTCAACCACGAGCCCGGCGAACGACGCCAGACCCGGCCGCCGTCGTCCCACAGGCGGTCACCGTGCACCCGGTTGCGCGACACCCTCTGACCCATCCGGTCAGCATGCCCGGCACCTCGCACCGGACCTCGCGGTCATCCCGCTGACGCAGCGCGCTCAGGCGAGGCGGTTCCCGCGGCGTCGTCAACCCCTGTCACGACGCGACCACGACGGGCCGTCGCGCGAGCGCTGCTTCGACTCCACGACCGTCGTCGGCCTCCGCGAGCTGCGCCGACGAGCCTTCGACCTCGTTCCCGCCACCACGCGGTCCTGGCGCACCTGGACCGACGTCGAAGAACTCCTCTCCGGTCCCACGGACCCGACGGGAGAGCAGGGCCGGGACCTCGTCGACTCCGAGATCAGCGACCCCGGGAACCGCGGTGAGAGCGGACGAGGCGCAGCCCGACCACCTGCCCGGGTGCGACGACCCGGCGTGCAACCGGATCCCGAGGTTCTGGCGTCAGGGCAGTGTGGACGACATGAACCGGGAAGAGCACTTCACCTCCTGGGCGCACGAGGCGACTCCGCAGCTGCGGCGCATCGCCCGACTGCTGGCCGGCGACTTCCACGTCGGTGAAGACCTCCTCCAGGACGTCTACGCCAAGATGTACGCCCGCTGGCCCCGCATCCAGGATCCCGGCGCCTACGCCCGCCGTGCTCTGGCCAACGCCGCCACCTCACGCCGGCGCAGCCGCGCCCACCGCCACGAAGCCGTCCGCGACGTCGACGACCACCTCGCCGGGGCCGAACCCTCCCAGCCGCTGGTGGACCTCGAACAGCGCGCCGACCTGCTCGCGGTCCTGCGCCCCCTGCCACCACGCCAACGCGCGGTGATCGTCCTGCGCTACCTCGACGACCGCAGCGACGAGCAGGTCGCCGACCTGCTCGACATCAGCGTCGGCACCGTCAAGAGCCAAGCCTCACGGGCCCTGGCCCGGTTGCGCCGGACCCTGCCCGACCGCGCGGTCGAGCACCGGCCCCCGCCGGACCCGTCGCGTCCGGGCACCCCCTCCTCCGCTGCGTCCCTCGTGGATTGGACCCGCTCGTGAACACCGAGACCCACGACCCCTTCTCCGCCGCCCTGCGCGCCGACCTGCACGCCGCCGCCGGACCCGTGCACGACTCCTGCGCCTTCATCGCCGAAGCCACCGGCCGCGGCCGCAGCAGGCTGCGCCGGCAACGCCGCACCCGCTGGGGCGTCGGCTCCCTGGCCGCTGTCCTGCTGACCGCAGGGGCCGTGGGCGGGGTGCACCTGCTGGAACCGGCGCCCCTGGGCCTGTCCGTGGCCGGTCCCGTCCTGGGTCGATCCGAGCCTGCCCCGACACCGCTGAAGACCCTCGAGCACGGCGAGGTGCAGGTCGACCCCGCAGTGACCGCCGCGGCCGCCGACACCGTGGACACCGTCGTCGAAGCTCACCTGCCGGGCTGGTCCGCCGGCAGCAGCGTCGAAGGCTGGCGGTTGACTTCCTCCACGAACGTGAACTGGAAGGCGACCAGCACCGCCACCTCACCGGCGGTCACCCTCCAGATCGAGGTGAGTCGGGACGCTGCGAGGGAACCGATCGACGCGGACGCGCTGTGCCACGAGAGCGCCTCCTGCTTCCAGCAGACGCTGGCCGACGGCAGCTTCCTGACCGTCGGTACGAGGCAGACCCTCGTGCAGCTGGGGTCGATGCCCGAGCCCGCCCGTCCGGTCGAGCCGTTCGCGGCGTTGGACCTCCCCGATGGCCGGAAGATCGGCGTGGTCGCCTCCATCGCCGCTCCCGACATCCCCGTCGACAGCGTCTACCCGCCGGACTCACCGGCCACGGCGGATGCCCTGAGGGCCATCGCGACCGACCCGCGGCTGCAGGCACTGACGATCCCAGCGCCGCAGTGACCCGGCCCGCTCCGCGGGTGGCTCAGGCGCCGAAGGCGGCCACGACCTGCGCGGCCGTGCCGCGGTAGCAGCTGAAGGTGTAGTCCAGGGCCTGCAGCGAACGCCGGGCCGCGTCGGCGTCCACCACCCCGCAGGCGTCCTCGACCACGACCGGCAGGAACCCGAGGTCCGCGGCGTGCCGGGCCGTGGGCTCGACGCCGATCTCCAGCACCGCCCCCACCAGCACCAGGGTGCTCACGCCCCGGTCCCGCAGCACCGCCTCCAGGGGGGTGCCCACGAACGCCGACATGCCCAGCTCGTCGAACACCGGCTCGGCCCCGACCGGGGCGAGCTCGGCGACCAGCTGGGTCTGGGGCGCCGCGGGCGGGAAGGGGGCCACGACGTCGGCGGCCTGCGGCACCCGCTGCCAGGCCATCGCCGTGCGCAGCCCGGCCACCCCCAGGTGCGAGGGCGGCAGGGACACGTGCCGCACGTACAGCACCGGGACCCCCGCGGCCCGGGCGGCGGTCAGCACCTCACCGGTGCGGGCGGTGAGCGTCTCGCGCTCCCGGACGTGGGCGAGGATGCCGACCTGGGCGTCGTAGACCAGCACCGCGCTGGTCCCGGCGGCGCACATCTCGGTCAGGGTCTCCGGGACCGGCACTCCGAAGGCGTGCTGCACGACGACGAGGATGGCAGCCCGACCGGTGCGGCGGCCAGACCCGGCGGCCACCACCCGCCTCCCGGGCGGCACCGCCGGGCGGGCGTGGCGGCGGGGAGGGCTGGAACCGCTGTGACCCCGTTCGCCGTCAGGCCGCCCCGCCGGTGACGGTCTGCGTGGTCCCGTCCTCCCACACCACCAGACCCGTCCGCCCGGGCCGCGAACCCAGCCACCGCGCCGCGTCGCCCCCGCGCGCGTAGGCGGCGGTCGCGTCGAGGTCGGCCCACGTCAGCGAGTCGGCCAGGACGGTGACCTGGGCGACGCGCGCGGGAGCCCGGCCGGTGCGGGCGTCCACGAGGTGCTGCCCGCGGTGGGCGGTCCCCGACGTGGCGATCGCCCCGTCCCGCAGTTCCACCGTCGCGAGCAGCCTCGTGGTGTCCCGCGGGTCCTCGACGCCGATGCGCCACGCGGGGCGGTCCCCCGCGGTGCGGCACGTCATGTCGCCGCCCCCGGACAGGCAGAAGTCGGTGTCCGGCAGGTCGCGCAACGCCGCCGCCGCGCGTTCCAGCGCCCAGCCCTTCACGACCCCGTTCGTGTCCAGCAGGGGGTTCCCGTCGCGGTCGCGGCGGCGGACGTCGAACGCGCCGCCGGACTCCCGGCGCGCGCGGTCGGCGAGGGCCAGCACCTCGCGCACCGGTGCGGGGCAGTCATGCTCGTCGACCTCGCCGCGGCCCAGGCGGCTGATCCAGGAGTCGGGGCGGTAGGTGCTGAAGTCGCGGTCGGCCTCGCGCAGGGCGGCGACCACCGCGGCCCACGCGTCGAGGCCCCGGCGGTCGCCGGCGTGCCGACCGCGGACGGCGAGGCTGAGCGGGAAACCCATGACCTGCTCGACGCGCCGGACGGTGTTCACGGCGAGGTCACCGCGAGGTCACCCCGACACCTGGTCCAGGGCGCTCTGCAGCGACTGGACGTAGCCGGTGCTGGTGACGGTGGCCCCGGAGACCATGTCGACGTCCGCGCTCTGCGCGCTGAGGGTCTCCTGGACCAGGACCGGCAGGGCGCGCGCGTTGATCTCCTGGTCGCGGCCGTTGCCGTCCGGGTACTGCACGACGTCCACGTTCGTGATCCTGCCGTCGGTGATCGTCACGGCGACCTGCACCGGACCCCAGCGCGTGTCGACCGAGGAACCGGTGACCGTGGACGAGGTGCCGGAACCGGTGGTGCCGGAACCGGTGGTGCCGGAACCGTTCGTCCCGGCGGGACCCCCGACGCTGATGGAGGAGGTGACGGCCTGCGCCGCAACCCCTTCCGTGGACGTGTGGTAGCCGAACAGGAGCACGAGGACGGTGAGGGTGCTCATGCCGGCGACGACGATGCGCCGCGTCGAGCCACCCACGCCGGTCGGGGTCCCGAAGGCGCTGCCGGCCGGCAGCGCGCCGGGGTTCTGGTCACCGGTCACGGTCGTTCACCATCCGAACTCCTCGACGTGGAGGCGCTCGGCGGGAACACCGGCGCCCAGGACTGCGGCGCGGACGTCCTGCGCCCACCCCGCGGGGCCGCAGACGTACACGTCGTGCTCGGCGACGTCCGGCACCAGCCAGCGCAGGGCGGTGACGTCGTCGACGGGGGGCGTTCCCGAACCCAGCCACGACCCCTCGCCGCGGCGCTGGCCGGGCAGGTTCACGACCCGCAGACCGCGGGTGGCGGCGAGGGCGTCGAACTCCGCGGCGAACAGGGGCCGGTCGCGGTGGCGGTGCAGGACGACGGCCTGCCCGGGAACGTAGGTCAACTGCTCGGCCAGGGCCCGCAGCGGGGTGATCCCGACCCCGGCGCCGATGAGGGTGACCTTCGGGCTCGTGCGGGCGCGGGCCGACAGGCGTCCGTACGGCCCTTCGACGAGCACGCGGGTCCCGGGGCGGACGGTGGCCAGGCGACGGCCGCCGTCGCCGTCGGTGCGGACGGTGATCCGCAACCCGTGACGGGTCGGCGCGGCCGACAGGGAGTAGGGGTGGTTCCGGGTCCACCCCGGTCCGTCGAGGAACCGGAACCCCAGGAACTGCCCGGCCTGCACCGGCATCCGGTCCAGGTCGCGACCCGTGAGGTGGACGGAGACGACGCCCGGCGCCTCGGTGACGACCCCCGCCACCCGCAGCCGGTGCCGGGCGTTCCGGACGACGGGCAGGCCGATCCGCCAGACGAGGACGGCACCGGCGGCGGCGCCCCACAGGGTCCACCAGAAGACCGTGCGGGTGGGGGAGGCCGTGAACTCGGTACCCGTCCACAACTGGTGCGGCAGCGCGAGTCCCACCCCGAGGTAGGCGTACAGGTGGATCAGGTGCCACGACTCGTACCGGATCCTGCGGCGGGCGGCCTTGACGCTCGTGACGACGACGGCGACCAGGGCCGCGGTGCCGGCCGCGGCCAGGAGCACGCCGGGGTAGTCCACGACGAGGTCCCACGCGGTGGCCGGGACCTGCGTGAGTTCCCCGGCGGCGTAGCCCCACGTGATGGTCACGACGTGGGCGAGCACCAGGTCGAAGGAGCAGAACCCGACCCAGCGGTGGACCCGGGCGAGCCGGTCCTGGCCGAAGGCGGCCTCCAGCACCGGCACCCGGGCCATGAGGACCACCTGCGCGAGCAGCAGCACCGAGGCGACCAGCCCGGAGAGCCGGCCCAGCGACGTCAGCGCCGAGCTCCACGTCCCCAGGTCCTGGACGCCTCGGTCCGTGGTCCACCAGCAGGTCACCAGCAGCAGGGAACCCCACAGCGCAGCACCGGCCAGCGCGCGGACGGTCGCGTCGCGGCGGGCCCGGGAAGGCCACCGGGGACCGCGGGCCGGGGCCGGGGCCGGGGCGGCCGGTCCGGGTCGGGCGGAAGGAGGGAGCACCACGCTCACGTCATCACCTCAGGGGTTCTCGCGGCCCGTCGCACGGGCCTGCCGACAACCATCGGCGAGAACCGTTGAAGGTGACCTGAGAGGGGCTGAGCACCTCCTGTGGAAGCACGTTCCCGTCGGGACCGCCGATCCACAGCCGGTCCTCAGCCGGGGGCGGTAGAGCAGTCCCCACCGTTCGGGGAGCAGAGGAGATGAGGGCCGTGGGCCACGATCACGGGGCGTTCGCCGGTCGGTTCGCGGACCGGCACGAGCACGGGTTCCCCGCCCTGGGGCCACTGCCCTTGGTGGTGCTCCTGGTGGTGCTCCTGGCGCTGCTCGCCGTCGTGCTGGCGCGCCACGACGCGGTCCGGTCCCGGCTGGTGGCGGTGCGGCACCTGCCCGTGGTGGACGCCGCGTTGCGACGGGCGGGCCGGGGGCGTTCCGCCCAGGCCCCGGCGGCCGCCGTCGCCGCGGCTGCGGGGGCGCAGCCCGCACGTCCCGACCTGGGCCTCGTCGCCCACGCCCCCGACGACCTGCGCCGTCAGCTCGCCCGGGTCGACGACCTGGCGGCGTCCACCCACCTCCCGCCGGCCGAGGTGACGTGGCCCGAGCGGGCGCTGGCCGAGCACCGGCTCGAGGCGGTCCGCTCCGAACTCGTCGACCTGGCCGACACCCTCGGGCAGGTCTCGGACGTCGAGGGTCCGGTGCTGGACGACGCCCGCGCCACGGCCGCGCTGCTGGAGCAGGAGGTGCTCGCGCTGCGGCGCGAGGTGCAGGCCGGGCTGGCGGCGCGCCTGCGTCGTCAGCGGGCGTTCGTCACGAGCAAGTACCGGCGACCCGGCGAGCCGTCCGCGCTCGACCTCTGAACCCGGCTCCGGTGGTGAGCGCCGCCGGACGGGCCACGGCCAGGAGGGCGGTGAGGGAGGCGGCGGCTCCGAGCGTCATGAGCAGCGCCACCGGAACGGCCGAGTGCTCCCCGCCCAGGCCGGCCACGGGCGCGGCCAGCCCGGCGGTTCCCCACTGCACCAGCCCGAGCACCGCCGAACCGGTCCCCGGGTGGTGGGGGACCGCGTCGTTCGCCAGAGCCCCGGCGTTGCCCAGCACCAGCCCGACCGCCACCATGAGTGCGAAGAAGCAGCCGAGGGCCAGGACCAGCGGTGTTCCCAGCCAGAGCGCCCCGGCGAGCATGGTCAGCCCGGCGACCAGCGCCAGCAGCTGCCCGGCCAGGACGACCGTGCGGGTCCGGACACGCCCGGCGAGCCGCGCCGCGAGGAGGGCCGCGACGGTCATGCCGCCTGCGTTGGCGGCGAAGGAGGCCGAGTAGGCGATCGGGGACAACCCGTTCATGGAGCGCAGGACGAACGCCGACGTCGCGACGTAGGCGAACAGCGCGACCACCACCCCCGCGCACACCAGCACGTGACCGACGTAGTCCCGGTTGCCCAGGATCTCGCGGGCCGCGGCGGTGAAGGTCCGCAACCCGCCCGCGTGACGCTCGGGGACCGGCAGGGTCTCGGGGACGATCGCCCAGACGGCGACGCCCGTGACGACGGTGATGACCGCGAGGGCCCAGAACGGCGCGCGCCAAGTGGAGAACTGCAGGATCGCGCCACCGAGCAGGGGCGCCACGACCGGCGCGATCCCGCCGACCCCCTGGACGAGGTTGAGGGAACGCACCAGCTGCGGGCCGCGCGCGAGGTCGACGACGACGGCGCGGCCGATGACCATGGCCCACCCGCCGGCGAAACCCTGCACGCAGCGGGCCACCGCCATGGTCGCGATGGTCGGTGCGAGCGCGCACGCCACCGAGGCGAGCAGGACCACGGCGACGGCCCCGAGCAGCGGCCTGCGCCGGCCCCGCTGGTCGGAGGACGGGCCGCCCACCAACTGCCCCAGGGCCATGCCGACGAAGAACGTGGTCAACGTCAGCTGCACGGCGGTGGCCGACGTGCCGAGGTCGCGGGCGACGTCCGGGAACGCGGGGACGTACATGTCGGTGGCCAGCGGGGCGATGCCGGTCAGGAGCACGACGGTGCCGATGAGGGCGGCGGGAACCGGCTCCGGAGCGTCGGCGGGCGCGGTGGTCACGGGGAACTCCGTTCAGGAGACGGGGGTGGTCGCCCAGGAGGCGAGGAGCGTCAACGCCTGGGCGGTGGGGCTGGCCGGTTCGGCCGAGTACAGGGTGAGGGTCAGACCGGGTTCGGCGACCACCTCCAGCGACTCGTAGGCCAGGTCGAGGTTCCCGACCTGCGTGTGGTGGAACTGCTTCGTCCCGGCGCCGTGCAGCCGGACGTCGTGGGAGTTCCACAGGCCGCGGAACTGCGGGCTGCGCGTGGACAGTTCGCCGACGAGGTCGTGCATCCCCTTGTCGTGGGGGTCGCGGCCGGCTTCGGTGCGCAGGATCGAGACGCACGTCGCGGCCGCCGTCTCCCAGTCCGGGTAGAACCGGTGGGCGTCGTCGTCGAGGAACGTGAACCGGGCGAAGTTCGGCCACCTCCCGCCCCCGGCGGCGTCGAGGGAGGCGTACAGGGCCGAGTGCATCGCCGCGCCCAGCGCGTTGACGGCCAGCAGGTCCATGCGCCCGTTGCGAACGATCGCCGGGGAGGTGTACGCGTCCAGCAGCCACTGCAGGGCCGGGCGGGGGACCCACTTCGTCGTCGAGCGCCGCCGCGGGCGGGCCAGCGCGCTCGTGCCGTCGGCGGTGCTGGCCAGGTCGAACAGGTGGGTGCGTTCGGCGTCGTCCAGGCGCAGGGCGCGGGCGAGGGACTCCAGCACCGAGGCCGAGACCCCGGCCAGCGCGCCGCGTTCCAGCTTCGCGTAGTACTCGACGCTGATGCCGGCCAGCGCCGCGGCCTCCGCCCGGCGCAGCCCGGGGACGCGCCGGCGGCCGACGTCGGGCAGCCCCGCGGCGGCGGGGGTCACCTTGGCCCGGCGGGTGGTGAGGAAGTCCCTGACCTCGGCGCGGTTGTCCATGCCCCCGACGGTAGGCGCTCGCCGGAGGTCGAGGGAGTTCCGGCTGATGGGTGTACCGGCAGTGCACCCCTCGACAGGGCACCGCTGGTGGCTCGCGGCGGCCGCCCCCGTGGGTTTTGATCGGTGGACAACCACGTCGAAGGAGCTCCTGTGCGCAAGGTCGTCATGCACGCCCCCCGCGACGTCCGGGTCGAGGACGTCGAACGCCCCCGGATCGTCGAACCCACCGACGCGATCGTCCGGCTGGCCGCCACCTGCATCTGCGGGTCCGATCTGTGGCCCTACCGCGGCGCCGACGAGATCATCCGGCCGCAGCCGATGGGCCACGAGTACTGCGGCGTCGTCGAGGAGGTCGGGTCCGCCGTCCGCGACGTCGAGGTCGGCCAGTTCGTCGTCGGGTCGTTCTTCGCCTCCGACGGCACGTGCGAGATCTGCCGGTCGGGCTACCAGACCGGGTGCGTCCACCGGCAGCCCGGCGCCCCCGAGGGGGCCCAGGCGGAGTACGCGCGGATCCCGCTGGCCGACGGGACCCTCGTCGCCACGCCGGGGATGCCCGACGCCGATCTCGTGCCCAGCCTGCTCGCGGCCTCCGACGTCCTGGGCACGGGCTGGTTCGGGGCCGTCGCGGCCGAGGCCGGTCCGGGCAAGACGGTCGCCGTGGTCGGTGACGGCGCCGTGGGGCTGTGCGCGGTGCTCGCGGCCAAGCAGCTCGGTGCCGAACGGATCATCGCGTTCAGCAGGCACGCCGACCGGCAGGCCCTGGCGCGCGAGTTCGGCGCGACCGACGTCGTCGAAGAACGGGGCGAGGAGGGGATCGCGCGGGTCAGGGAACTCACCGGCGGGCTCGGCGCGCACTCCGTCGTGGAGGCCGTGGGGACCCACGAGTCGATGCACCAGGCGATCGGGTCCACCCGCGCGGGCGGTCACGTGGGGTTCGTCGGGGTGCTGCACGACGTGACGATCACCGGTGACGACATCTTCATGACGCACGTCCACCTGCACGGCGGCCCGGCCCCCGTGCGGCGCTTCCTGCCCGACCTCATCGACCGCATCTGGAAGCGGGAGATCGACCCGGGCAGGGTCTTCGACCTCGAACTCCCGCTCGAGGAGGCCGCCGAAGGCTACCGGGCCATGGACGAGCGTCGCGCCACCAAGGTCCTGCTCCGCCCCTGACCACGACGACGACCCGCACCCGGACCGACGGAGGAGACCCCGTGCAGCTCAACACCCCCGCCCCCACGCAGTCGCCGACGGCCACCTTCACCGGCACCGTCCTCATGACCCCGCTGGCCACCGGCGTCGAACCCTCGCGGCTCGGCGTCGCGCACGTCCGCTTCACCCCGGGCGCCCGCACGTACTGGCACGTCCACCCGCTCGGCCAGGTCCTGCACGTCACCGAGGGGGTCGCGCTGGTGGGCACCCGCGACGGGTCCGTCGTCCGGGCCCGCGCGGGGGACACCGTCGTGTGCCCCCCGGGGGAGGAGCACTGGCACGGAGCCACCGCCGAGCACTTCGCGGCGCACCTGGCGATCCAAGAGTCGGCCGACGACGGTGCGGGTAGTTCGAACCCGGTGACGTGGCTGGAACCCGTCCCGCAGGAGACGTACCTGGCGGCTCAGTAGTCCCGCGCCGGGTTCACGACGCGAACCCCAGGCCGACCTTGTCCAGCGCGCGCAGCAGGACGTTGCGCTGCCCGGTGCGGTGGTCGGCCCGCTGCAGGGACCACCGCGTGAGGTTCACCCCGACGGCCGCGACGGGTTCGGGCGGGAAGGGCAGCGGCCGCCGGCGCACCATCGCCAGTTCGGTGCGCTCGGTCCGGGTCCCGGACAGCAGGTCGAGCATCGTGTCGCCCGCGAACCGCGTGGCGGCGACCCCGAGGCCGGTGAACCCCGCCGCGTAGGCGGTGCGGCCGTGGTGGGCGGTGCCGAAGAACGCGCAGAACCGGGTGCTGGTGTCGATCACCCCGGCCCAGCGGTGCGTGAACCGGACCCCGGCCAGTTGCGGGAACGTCGTGAAGAAGTGCTCGGCCAGCCGTCTGAACGTCTCGTCCCGGCGCTCGTGCCGGACGTCGATGCCGCGGCCGAAGTGGTAGATCGCGTCGTACCCGCCGAAGACGATCCGGTTGTCGGCGGTGAGGCGGTAGTAGTGGAACTGGTTCGCGAGGTCGCTCAGCCCCTGCCGCGAACCCCACCCGATCGTGGCCGTCTGGGCGTCGGTCAGCGGTTCGGTGACGACGATGTAGTCGTACACGGGGATGGTCATCAAGGTGTTGCGGCGCAGCAGGGAGGGGAAGGCGTTGGTGCCCAGGACGGCGTGCCGTGCGTGCACGCTGCCGGCCGCGGTGTGCACCACGACGCCACCACCGTCCTCCTGCACGGCCGTCACGGGACTGCCCTCGAAGATCTCGACACCGAGCCCGGCGGCCACGCGGGCCAGTTCGGCGGCGAGCTTGGCGGGGTGGACCAGCAGGGTCGAGTCCTTCTCCCACAGACCCCCGAGGTAGGTGGGGGAGTTCACCTCGGCGCGCACCGCGGCCTCGTCGAGGACGACCCGCTGCTCGCCGGTGGCGTCGGTGAGCAGGTCCTCGAGCTGGTACTCCTCGGTCGCCACCTTGAGCTGTCCGGTGCGTTCGAGGTCGACGTCCATCCCGTACCGCCGCACGGTGCGTTCGACGTCGTCGAGGTTCTGCGCGCCGAGCCGGTCGAGGGTCGGCATGTCCTGCGGCCAGCGGGCGGCGCCGTTGCCGTGGCCGTGCGTCAGGCTCGCCTCGCAGAAACCCCCGTTGCGACCCGACGCGGCCCAGCCGATCCGCTGGCCCTCGAGCAGGACGACCCGGGTGCCGGGGTCGCGCTCCTTGGCGCGGACCGCGGTCCACAGCCCGGTGTAGCCGCCGCCGACGACGACGAGGTCGGTGTGCAGCACGTGCTCGAGGCGGGGGAACGTTGTCCGGGGCACGTCCTCCCACCAGTACACGGCCTGCCGCGTGCCGGCGAGGGAGTGGGCGACGGCCGACGCGTCGGCCGGGCGGCGTTCGAAGACGGTGCGCACGGGGGGACTCCTCGGGACGTGGTGCGAGGCGTGGTGCGGGTGGTGTCAGAGGTCGTCTGCGCCGGGCTTGACGACGCAGGGGACATCCATGTCCCTGATGACACACCTTTGTCCCAAATGAGTCAAGAGTGGTACTCAGCCGGTCGTGCTGCGGTGGGCGTCGTGGTGCTCACCGCGGGGGGACCCACCCCGCTCACCCACCCCGCTCACCCGCCCCGCTCACCCGCCCCGCCGTGGTCGGCGGGGGTGAGCGCCGCGGGTCAGACGGCCTCCTGCGCCCACGCGTCGGCCCAGGTGTCCGCCACCCCGCTCGCGAGGTCGTCGCGCAGGTCGAGCAGGGCCGTCAGTCGGTCGGTGCCCAGACCGTGCAGCGCGACGACCACCGCCGCGCGGACGGCGTCGTCGTGCAGGTCCTCGGGCGTGAGCCGGTGCAGGTCGGGCAGGGGGTCCACCGCGCGGGGGTCGTCGCGTCGGGTCCGGACGATCGTCCACAGGTCGTGGAGATCACGGGTCATGCGTGCCTCATCCGTCGTCGTCACCATCGGGGGGGCGAGCGCCGCGCGCGGTGCCGGCAGGGTCCTGGCCCTGCACCGGGGGTCTCGCCCCCTGCACAACACCGGACGACGCCGTTCTGCTCCCGATCACCGGCGGACACCGCGTGCGCCCGGTCACACGACCCGCAGGACGTCCCCGGACCCCAGCAGCCCCAGGACGGCGCCGCCGCTGGAGGGGACGACGTCGTGGGCGGAGTCGAGGCGGCGCTCGGCGACCGCCGACCGGTCGCCGGGAGCACCCGTCGCGAGCGGCCCGGGTCTCCGGGGACGAGGCGCGGTGTTCGACGGCGCGGTGTTCGACCCGGGTCACACCGCACCCGTGGGGGTGCCCCCGAACACCTCCTCGGCGCTCGCCAGGCGGGCCCGGACCTCGGCCCGCAGGGTGCCCGGCAGCCGGTCGAGCAGCGCGGACCGCAGCGGGTGGGCGGCGAGGGCCAGGACGAGCACGGAGGTCACCTCGGCGCGCGCCACCGCGTCCCCCTGGACGATGAGACCGTGCTCACGGCCCGCCGTGTCGTCCAGGGCCAGGGCGTCGACGACGAGCGTCAGCCAGGGGTCGGGGCTCGGCGGGTCGCCCGCTCCCCACAGGTCGCCCAGGGTGCCGCGGACGGCGAGCGCCCGGTTGGGCGGGGGTGCGCCTACCGGCACCGGGCGGGTGCGCAGGAGCGTGGCCGTGGTGCGCGCGCCGTCCGCCTCCGCGCGGACCTGCCGGGCCCGTTCGCGCGCCCGGCGGGCCCGGCTGCGCACCAGGTGGGCCGCCGCGATCACGGCGGCGGGTTCGACGACCGAGGGCAGCGACCCTCGGAGCGGGGACGTCACGGGAGTGCTCACGGGTGCTCCGGCGAGTCGTGCGCCGCTCCGCGCCCTCGGCGGACCGGTCCCCGGGCCGGCGACCCGGGTCCTCCTGGGTACACCGGCCGGTCGGAGCGCGTCAACGGCGTGCGCGTCGGCTCGCCGTGCGTGGACGGCGGCGCCTCGGCAAGGTGGGGCCCGTGAGCGACGCCGACCAGCACCCCCAGCCCGGTGGCCACGGTGCCGCCGGGGCCAGTCAGGACGGGCACTCCGGCGGTGACCCCGTCGCGACGCTGCTCGTCCTCGGCGCGAGCGGTGACCTCGCCTCCCGCCTGCTGCTGCCCGGGCTGGCCCGGTTGCTGGTCTCAGGACGCAGCGAGGACGCGACCCACGGGCACGGGTCCTCCCTCCAGCTCGTCGGGGCCGGGGCGGAGGACTGGGACGACGCGCACTGGCGCGAGGTGGTGACCGAGGCGTTCTCCGACCACGGCGCGGACCCCGCCGAGGACGACGGCGCGGCGCGGGCGGTGCGCGACGGCAGCCGGTACGCGAAGGTCGACGTGACCGACCCCGACGCCCTGCTGGACCTGCTGCACTCGTGCACCGCGCCCGTGGCGGCCTACTTCGCGCTGCCCCCGGCGATCACGGCGAAGGCCTGCGAGGGGCTGGTGGGCCGGGACCTGCCCGAGAGCACCCGGCTGGTGATGGAGAAGCCCTTCGGCTCCGACGAGGCGTCGGCGCACCACCTCAACGAGGTCGTCGCCCGGCTCGTGCCCGAGCAGCACGTGCACCGCGTCGACCACTTCCTGGGGACCTCGACGGTGCTGGGAACCCTGGGGGTGCGCTTCGCCAACCGGCTCTTCGAACCGACGTGGAACGCCGCGCACGTGGAACGGGTGGACGTGTTCTACGACGAGGACCTCGCGCTGGAGGGCCGGGCCCGGTACTACGACCACGCCGGCGCCCTCGTCGACATGATCCAGAGCCACCTGCTGCAGGTGCTGTCCGTGCTCACGATGGACGCGCCGTCGTCGCTGGACGAGCGGGAGTTCCGCGACCGCAAGGCGCAGCTGCTGCGGGCGACCCGGCTGGCCGGCCCGCCCGCCGAGGCGAGCCGCCGGGCCCGGTACACGGCGGGCCGGATCGGGGACCGGGACCTGCCGGACTACACCTTCGAGGACGGGGTGGACCCCGCGCGGCAGACGGAGACCCTCGCCGAGGTGGTGCTGCACGTCGACACGTGGCGGTGGGCGGGCGTGCCGTTCCGGTTGCGCTCGGGCAAGGCGCTGGGGCGGGCCCGCAAGGAGGCCGTCATCACGTACAAACCCGTCCCGCACCTCATGACGGGCCTGAAGGGGAACCCGGCCCCGACGCGGCTGCGGCTGGGGTTCAAACCCGACACGGTGAACCTGGACCTCACGGTCAACGCCGAGGGGGACCCGTTCGACCTCGAGGAGGCGACGCTGACGGCGCAGCTGGCCGACTCCCGGCTGCCCGCCTACGGCGAGGTGCTGGCCGGGGTGCTGGACGGGGACCCGCTGCTGTCGGTGCGCGGGGACACCGCCGAGGACTGCTGGCGGATCCTGGCGCCGGTGATCGCGGCGTGGAAGGCCGACGAGGTCCCCCTGGAGACGTACGCGGCCGGCAGCGACGGGCCGGAACCGACGGAGTGGTTCCCGGCCGTGTGAGGGGCCCACCGCCGGTCGGTCGTCAGTTCAGCAGGCCCTGGTAGGCGAGGAGGAAGGCGCCGGCCACGACCACCGTCAGCACGACCGCGAGGACGGCGTCGCGCCGGCTGCGGACCCGGCGGGCCGTGGAGACCAGCAGAGTGACTGCGGCGCAGCCCATCAGCACCCAGTAGACGGGACTCGTGCTGGCGGCGACGGCGGTCAGCCCGTACGCGGCCTCGCCGAGCCCGATGCCCGCCAGCGCGGCCGTCCCCAGCGCGGCCCGCACGTCGCGGGTGCGCAGCCAGGCCGTCGCGAGCCCCACGACGGGACCGACGACGAGGCCGACGACGGCGAACAGCGTCGGGTCGTACGTCAGGCCGCGCAGGGCCGAGGCGGCGCTGTACCCGACGGTCAGCAGCACGAAGCTCGCCGCCCCCAGGACGGCGGACAGGGCGGGCCCGACGCGGGCGGCCGCGACGAGCAGCACCGTCACCAGGGTCCACCCGCTGGAGGAGTTCGCGAACGAGGCGACCGCGGACGGGAGGAACCCCTGTGCGAACGACGTCGCGCCACCGAGGACGAAACCGGCCGTGCAGACCCCGACGGAGGCGGTCGCGCGGGCGGCGGTGGAGCGGGGGCGGCTGAGGGTGGCGGGGGTCACCCCGTCATCGTCGCCGTCCCGGGCGCGCCGGGGCCTCCACCGGCGGGACCGGGTGCCTCCGTCCCAGGGTGGAGACCGGGGGCTCAGCGCGGGGTCTCGTCCGAGGTGAGGTCCGCCGGGACGGGGGCCGGCAGGTCGGCCACGAGGTAGAACCCGCCGTCGGGGGTCGGGCCGAAGCGCACCGTGCCGCGGGCGGCGGCCACCCGTTCCCGGACCCCGAGCAGCCCGTGCCCCGTCCCGCCGCCGTGGGTGACCGCTCCGGTGGGGGCGCTGTTCTCGACGCGGATCGAGACCCGCCGCCGGCGTCGTTCGAGACGGAGGTGGACCCGGGCTCCCGGCGCGTGCCGGGCGGCGTTGGCCAGACCTTCCTGCGCGATGCTGAACAACGTGCGCTGCAACGGGTCGGGCAGGTCGTCGGCCAGCTCCGGGGCGAACTCCAGACTGCCGTGCAGACCGCTGCCGGCCCACAGCCCCGGCAGGTCCACGAGCCGCCCGGGGGCCTGCAGCGGCTGACCGCCGGGGGCCCGCAGGGCCGCGAGCATCTGCCGCAGCTCGTCGGTGGTCCGCACGGCCAGGACCCTGATCTGCTCGGCCGCCGACCGGACCTGCGGGGAGGGGGCGCCGACCCGCAGGGCGCCGGCCTGCAGGGCGATGAGGGACACGTGGTGGGAGACCGCGTCGTGCATCTCCCGGGCCAGGCGCGTGCGTTCCTCGGTGCGGGCGACCGCGTCGACGAGCCGCGTCTCGCGCTCGCGGGCCTGCAGCAGTTCGTCCAGGCGGCGGCCGACCTCGGCCCGGGCGGCCCGGAACGCGCCCAGGGCCGCGGCCCCGCCGAGCAGCGCCGCCAGTTCGAGCAGCGTCGAGACGTCGGCCCGCCACATGCCGGGTCGCAGGTCGAGCAGGGGGTAGGAGTCCACCGCGAGCGCGACCGTCAGCGCCGCCAAGACGACGCGCCCGCGCCGTTCCCGGCTGGCGAGGGTGTACGCGAGGACGGCCGGGGCCAGGGAGCTCTGCGCCCAGCCCAGCGCGGGGGCGCCGAGGAGGAACGCGACCAGCGGGGACCCCCGGCGGCCGACGACGGCGACCAGGGCCAGCACCGAGAGCACGAACGGCCGGTTCCACCCCGGCGTCTGGTTGGGGAAACCCTCCAGGTAGCAGGCCAGGACGAGCACCGCCTCCACCGCCAGGCGCACCCCGGTGCCGCGGAGCCGGCTCACCCCTCACCCGCGCCGTCGTCGATGCCGTCGTGGACGCCCTCGTGGATCTCGTCGTCGATGCCCTCGTCGACCAGGCCGGCGCGGACCGCGAGGACCGCGGCCTGCACCCGGTTGGTCACCCGCAGCTTCGCGAGGATCGCCCCGACGTGCTCCTTGACGGTGGGCAGCGAGACGAACAGCGCCTGCGCGATCTCGGCGTTCTGGGCGCCGCGCGCCACCAGCACCAGGACGTCGCGCTCCCGGGGCGTCAACCGGGCGAGGGCCCCGCGCGCCGACGCGGAGCTGCGCGAGCGCAGGAAACCCTCCACGACGGCGGCGGTGACCCCCGAGGACAGGACGGACGCCCCGCGCGCCAGGGCCCGCACGTGGGTGATCAGCTGGTCGGGGTCGGTGTCCTTCAGCAGGTACCCGTCGGCGCCGGCGGCCAGGGCGGCGGCGACCTGCTCGTCGGCGTGGAACGTCGTGAGCATCGCCACCGCGGGACGGCGGGGCAGCCGGTCCAGGCCGGCCAGGACCGCCATGCCGTCCACCCGGGGCATCCGGACGTCGAGCAGGACGACGTCGACGCGGAACCCGGCGAGGGTCTCCAGGGCGGCGGGGCCGTCGACGGCGGCGACCACGGTGACGTCGGGGGCGGACTCCAGGATGGCGGTCAGCCCCGACCGCACGAGCGCTTCGTCGTCGACCACGAGGACCCGGACGCTCGACCCCGCACCTGACACCGGTCCAGCATCGCAGGACGGACGGCCGCCTCGGCCCCTCCCGACGGAGGGGGTGGGGCGGCCCGGGACCACCCCTGCGTCGGATGCGGACGGGCGCCCGGGCCAGGCAGGCTGCGGGCAGGGCCGCGGGTCGCGGTGTCGAGAGCCCGGAGCCGGGGTCCCGGCCGGTCCGGGCGTGCGGCGGGCGGACCTCGGGGGGCGCCCGTCGCCGTCCACCCCGGCGGTAGCATCCGCCCACGGTCGTCGGACGGGGGCAGGCACACCATGAGGTTCGACGCCGACGTGATCGTCGTGGGGGGCGGGGTCATGGGCTCCGCCGCGGCGTGGGCCGCGACCCGGCAGGGCCTGTCGGTCCTGCTGCTGGAGCGGTTCGAGGCCGGTCACACCCGGGGCGCCTCCCACGGGGCCACCCGGAACTTCAACACCGCCTACGCGACCGACGACCACCTCGACCTCGTCCTGGAGGCCCGCGGCCTGTGGGACGAGCTGCAGGAGGCGTCCGGCCGGGTCCTGCTCGACCTCGTCGGGCTCGTCAACCACGGGTTCGACCCCTCCCTGCGGACCACGGCGGAGGCGTTGCGGCGCCGGGGGATCGCGCACTCCTTCCTCCACCCGGCGGCGGCCGCCGAACGGTGGGCGGGGATGCGGTTCCGCACCGAGGTCCTCCTCGTCCCCGACGCCGGGCGGGTCCGCGCCGCCGACGCCCTCGCCGCCTTCCGCGACGTCGCGACGGCGCGCGGCGCGCAGTTCCGGTACTCCACAGCCGTGCGGGACGTCGTCACCGACGCCGGGACGGCCCTCGTCGTGACCGACGCGGGGGAGTTCCGCGGGCGGTACGGGGTGGTGACCGTGGGGGCGTGGAGCGAGAAGCTGCTCTCGGCGCGGATCGGGTTGCCGCGCCTCGTCGTCACCCAGGAGCAACCCGCCCACTTCGCCCCCCGCGCCGGGGAGTTCTCGTGGCCGAGCTTCAACCACACCCCCGATCCCGGCGAACCGGGTGACGCCTACTGGTACAGCCCCGTCTACGGGATGCTCACCCCCGGTGAGGGCGTCAAGGCCGGCTGGCACGGCACGGGCCCGGTCACCGACCCCGACGCCCGGACGTACCGGCCCGACCCGGTCCAGCTCGCCGCGCTGCAGCGGTACGCGCGGGAGTGGCTGCCGGGTGTCGACGCGGACTCGGCCGTCCCGATCAGCTGCACGTACACCTCCACCGACACCGCGGACTTCGTGCTGGCCCGCAGCGGGGCCTGGGCCGTCGGGGCGGGTTTCTCCGGGCAGGGTTTCAAGTTCGCGCCCGCGGTCGGCCGCACCCTGCTCGACGTGGCGCGGGGCGAACCCGCGCCCCCGCGGTTCTCCCCGGCGCTCGTGGCCCGCTGAGCCGTCCGTGACCCCGCGCGAGGCACACCTCCCGCCCTCCCCGCGCCCCGCACCGGGCCGGGGGCACACCTCGCGCCCGGGGGCCGGCCGTCGGGCGGTTCCGTGAGGGCGGTGCGCCGGGTCGACCGGCCGTTGCGCGGTGGCGGGACGCTGCCCCTGGCCCACGTCCGCAGCGGACCCGTCACGCCGGTCCCGCTCGTCGTCGTCCCCGGCGGCCCGGGCATGGCGTCCGTGCTGCCGTACGCGCGGTTCCGCGCGACGGCCTCGGCCCGCGGGGTGGACGTGGTGATGGTGGAGCACCGCGGGATCGGCCTGTCTCGGCACGACGACCGGGGCCGGGACCTGGAACCCGGTGACGTCACGGTCGAGGACGTCGTCGACGACCTCGCCGCGGTGCTCGACGACCTCGGCGTCGAGCGGGCAGTGGTCCTCGGCAGTTCCTACGGCACCTACGTGGCGCAGGGTTTCGGGGTGCGGCACCCGCAGCGGGTCGCGGGGATGGTCCTGGACTCCCCGGTCCTGTCGGTCGCCGGCGACCTGCCGCTGGTCCGGGCGTTCCGGCGGGAACGGTTGTGGGACGGGGACGACGCCTTGTCGAGGGCCGTCCGCACGTCAGCGGCGCCCGCGCGCGAACTCGCCGTCGTCGTCCCGGCCGTCTACGAGCTCTGCGGCCCGCGGGTCCTCAGCCGGCTGCTCGCCGCCCGGGAGCGGGGCCGGACGCGGCTGTGGCGGCGACTGGCCGACCTCGGGGCCGGGACCCGCGGCGGTCTGCGGTTCGTCACCGAACCCGACCTCGTCGACGGCATCGCCTACGGCCAGCTGGGTTACGGGTTGCCACCGGACGGGTCGCCGCTGGACCCGCAGGTGGCGCTGGCCGCCCCGGGCCGGCCCCTCTACCGGGGTGAACCCTTCGACCTGCCGGCCGAACTCCCGCGCTTCTCCTGGCCCACGGTGGTCCTGTCGGGCGAGCGGGACCTGCAGACACCCCGGCCCGTCGCCGAGCGCCTGACCTCCCTGCTGCCCGACGGCGTGCTCGTCCCGATCGCCGGGATCGGCCACAGCGCGCTCGACACCCACCCGCTCGCGGCGTTGTTCACCGCCCGGGCCGTGACCGCGGGGGCCGCGCACGGGCTGCCGCGGCTCGCCGGGTGGATCGCGGACCTGCCGCGGCGCAGCGCGTCCCGCCTGGCCGGGCCGGCGCTGTCCGCGGCCCTCGCGCTCGGCGGCTGATCACCCGCTCTCACTCACCGGCGGCCAGCACGAACGGGAACACGTCGTCGGCCCCGGCCCGCCGCAGCTGCCGCGCGGCCACCGTCAACGTCCACCCGCTGCGGACCCGGTCGTCGACGAGCAGCAGCTTGCGGTCCTGGACCAGGTCCGGGTCGGGCAGGTCGAAGCGCCGGGCCACCTGCGCCAGCCGGTGCGCGGAGTTCACGTCCGTGCGCGTCGGGGAGTCGTCCAGCAACCGGAACGTCGTCACCAGCGGCAGGCCCGTGTACCGGGCCAGGCCACCGGCCAGGTGCGAGACCAGCTGCGGCCGCGACGCCGAGCACATCGCGACGATCCCGTCGAGGCCCAGGTCGCGGGCCCAGTCGTCCAGGACCGCGGCCGCGGCGTGCCGCAACGCGACGGGGGTCTCGCCGTCCGGGACCCCCGCGGCGAACAGCTCGCGCACGGCGCCGCCCCAGCCGAGGTCGGTCACCCGGGCGACCGCCCGGCCGACGCCGGGTTGCTCGGCGGGGGCGATGCGCCCGGACAGGGAGACGTCGAGCGACGTCATGCCCGTGGGCCACACCTTCTTCGGCTCCAGCGGGACGCCGGGGCGGTTCAGGTCCTCCCCGGCCTGCGCGACGGCCGCGTCGTCCACCCCGCGCGGGACCTCGAAACCACCGCAGTTGTCGCACCGGCCGCAGGGGGCCGCGTCCGGGTCGTCGAGGGCGCGGCGCAGGAACTCCAGCCGGCACCCCGTCGTGGCGACGTAGTCGACCATCGCCTGCTGCTCGACCTCCCGCGTCTGGCCGACCCGGGCGTAGCGTTCGGTGTCGTAGGCCCACTCCCGGCCCGTCGCCTGCCAGCCGCCCCGCACCCGCCGCACCGCGCCGTCGACGTCGAGGACCTTCAGCATCATCTCCAACCGGTTGCGGCGCAGCGTGACCCGCGACTCCAGGGCCTGCGTCGACAACGGCTCCCCGGCGTCGGCCAGGACGCTCAGCGCGAGCCGCACGTCGTCCTCGGCGGGGAAGCCGATGGAGGCGAAGTACCGCCAGATGTCGCGGTCCTCCGCGCCCGGCAGCAGCACCACCTCGGCCTCGTCGATGCCGCGACCGGCGCGGCCGACCTGCTGGTAGTAGGCGATGGGGGAGCTCGGTGCCCCCAGGTGCACGACGAAACCCAGGTCGGGCTTGTCGAAACCCATCCCGAGTGCGCTCGTGGCGACGAGCACCTTGATCCGGTCGTTCACGAGGTCGTCCTCGGCCTGCAGGCGCTCGGCGGCCTCCGTCTGCCCGGAGTACGGGACGGCCTCGACGCCGTGCGCGCGCAGGTGCTGCGCCACGTCCGTCGCGGCCGAGACCGTCAGGACGTAGACGATCCCCGACCCGGGCAGTTCCGGCAGGTGCTCCACGAGCCAGGCCAGCCGGTGGGCGTGCGACGGCAGCCGCACCACGGCCAGCCGCAGCGACTCGCGGTCCAGGGAACCGCGCAGCACCAGCACGTCCTCCAGGGTGCGCGTGCCCGTCACCGACAACTGCTCGGCGACGTCGGCCGTCACGCGCGCGTTCGCCGTCGCCGTCGTCGCCAGCACCGGGATCCCGTCGGGCAGGTCCGCCAGCAGCGTGCGGATGCGCCGGTAGTCCGGGCGGAAGTCGTGACCCCAGTCCGAGACGCAGTGCGCCTCGTCGACCACCAGCAACCCCGTCGTCGCCGCCAGCTGCGGCAGCACCTCGTCGCGGAACCCCGGGTTGTTGAGGCGTTCGGGGGAGACGAGCAGGACGTCGACCGCGCCGGCGCGCACCTCGTCGTAGACCCGCCCCCAGTCCTCGGAGTTCGTCGAGTTCACCGTCACCGCACGGACCCCCGCGCGTTCGGCCGCGGCGACCTGGTTGCGCATCAGCGCCAGCAGCGGCGAGACGATCACCGTCGGCCCGGCGCCGCGGGCGCGCAGCAGGGCCGTCGCCACGAAGTACACCGCCGACTTGCCCCACCCCGTGCGCTGCACGACGAGCGCCCGGCGGCGGTCGGCGACCAGCGCCTCGATCGCCGTCCACTGGTCCTCGCGCAAGGAGGCGTCCGGGCTGCCGACCAGGCGGCGCAGGACCTCCTCGGCCTCGACGCGCAGGGCGGTGCGGTCGATCGTCTCGGTGAGCGCGGGCGACTGGGAGGGCATGACGTCGATGCTGCCACCGCCCCCGGACACGACCGGCCCGCCACCCCCGGTCGTCCCCAGCCTCAGCCGTCCGCGAGCCTGTGCACGAAGCCGCGCCAGGCGGGTTCGACCAGGCGCGCGAGCCGCTCGTACCCGGCCGCGGCCGGGTGCGCGCCGTCGCCGTCGCGGACCTCCCGGCGCCACACCGCGTCCGCGCGCAGGTGCTCCAGCACCGGGACGTACGCGACCCCCGCCGCGGCGCAGACCCGGGCGAACCCGGCGTCCAGGACCGCCGACCGCTCGTTCTGGGCCTCGTCGTCGACCGCGGGCGGACCCACCACCAGCACCGGCCACGGGACCTCCCGCAGCACCCCGTCCAGGGTCGCCACCGACTCCTGCGGCCGGACCCGGGGCCGGCCGTCCTCGAGGGTCGTGTCGTTCACCCCGAACGAGAGGACCACCGCGTTGCGCGACCCCGCCGGCAGCCGTGGACCGCACTCGGCCCGCCACCGCCGCGCGACCTGCGCGCTCGTCTCGCGCCGGACCCCCAGGACGTACCGGGTCAGCGGGAACGGCGTGCGGACCGCGACCCGCCCCGTCCACCCCAGGTGCCCGGGGTCGCCGACCCCGGCCACGAACGAGTCCCCCACGAAGCACACCCGGACGTCCACGCGCGCCACGGTCCACCGACCCCGTCCGGCTGCACCGGACGGGTCGTGGGCGGGTGAGGCACCTCACCGCGCGCCCGGGCGCCGCGGTCCGGCGCGGCGCCCACCGGGTCCCGGTCCCGGGTAGGTGCTTGACTGCGTCGGTGCGCTACGTCGTCATCGGGGCAGGGGCCATCGGCGGGACCATCGGGGGCCGCCTCGGGCAGCACGGCCACGAAGTCGTGCTCGTCGCCCGTGGTGCCCACGCCGACCGGCTGCGCGACAAGGGGTTGCGGCTCCTCACCCCCACCGGGCCCGTCGAGCTGCACGCCCCCGTCGCCAACTCCCCCGCGGACGTCGACCTCGACCCCGACGACGTCCTCGTGCTCGCCGTGAAGGTCCAGGACGCCGCCGCCCTGCTCGCCGAGTGGTCCGCCGCCCCCGTCGGGGACTCCACCGCCGGGGCCGTCCTGCCCGTCGTGTGCGCCCAGAACGGCGTCGAGGGCGAACGGCTCGCCCTGCGCTGGTTCCGCCGCGTCGTCGGCGCCTGCGTGTACATGCCGGCCAGCCACCTCGAACCCGGCGTCGTCGTCTCCGAGGGCGCCCCCGTCACCGGCGGCCTGGTCCTCGGCCGCTACCCCGGCGGGCGCGACGACCTCGTCGAGCGGATCGCCGCCGACCTCGCCGCCTCCGGCTTCGTCGCCACCGTCAGCGACGACGTCATGGCCGCCAAGCGCGGCAAGCTGCTGGACAACACCGGCAACGCCCTCGACGCGGTCTGCCGTCCCGGCGACGGCTGGGACGACCTGCGCGCCCGCGCGCGCGCCGAGGGCGAAGCCGCCCTCGCCGCCGCCGGGACCCCCGCCGCCGACCGCGCCCGGGCCCTGCCCGAGCTCGTCGCCCTCGACTTCGGCGCCGCCCCCGTCGCCGGCGCCGAGCGCCTGGGGTCCTCCAGCTGGCAGAGCCTGCACCGCGGCGGCTCCATCGAGACCGACTGGCTCAACGGCGAGATCGTCCGGATCGGCCGCGACCACGACGTCCCGACCCCCGTCAACGAGGCCCTGCAGGTCCTCGCCGCGACGTCCGTGCGGCGCGGCCTGGGGCCGCGCGCCTTCGACGTCGGCGACGTCGTGGCGCTCGCCGACAGGCTCCTGGACGGGGCCCGGGCGTCCGGGTCCGGCCGGGCCTGAGAGGCTGAACCCCATGCGTGTCGACCACGTCGGCTTCGCCGCAGGGCCAGAAGGTTTGCAGGAGACCGCCAGGACCCTCGCGGCGCGGCTCGGCGTGCGCGTGGTCGACGGCGGCCCGCACCCCCGCTTCGGCACCCGCAACGTCGTCCTGCCGCTGTCCGAGGGCAGCTACGTCGAGGTCGTCGAGGTGCTGGACCACCCCGTGGCGGACAAGGCCCTCTTCGGCCGGGCCGTGCGCGAGCGCAGCGAGGCCGGCGGGGGCTGGTTCGCGTGGGCCGTGACGGTCGACGACCTGGACAGCTACCGCGACCGGCTCGGCGAGGACGTCGAGGAGGGCGTCCGCCGCCGCCCCGACGGGGTGGAGCTGCGCTGGCGCCAGATCGGCGCCCCCGCGCTGCGCAGCGAACCGCAGCTGCCGTTGCTCATCTCCTGGGACGGCACGGACACCCAGCACCCGTCGGCGCTGTCCCTGGCCGGGGGGACGCGGCTGGCCGGGCTGACGATCGCCGGGCAGCGTTCCCGCGTGCGCCAGTGGCTGGGGCTGCCGCCGGAGTTCACCTCCGACCGGGTGGAGTTCACGTGGCTCGACGTCGTGGGCAGCCCGCGCGCCACCGGCCTGCGCTCGGTGACGTTCGAGACGTCCCGCGGCACCGTCGAGATCTGAGCGAAGCGTGGACTGGCTGCCCGACTGGGTCCCCTCGATCACGGTCTCCGCGATCGTCCTGCTCGTGGTCGACCTCGTGGTGCGCCTGACGGCCATCGCCGTCGTGCCCGTCAACCGGCGGCCGAGCTCCGCGCTGGCCTGGTTGCTGGCGATCTTCTTCATCCCCTACGTGGGGGTCGTCGCGTTCCTGCTCATCGGCAACCCCAAGCTGCCGCGCGCCCGCCGGCGCAAGCAGCGGGAGATCAACGAGCTCATCCTGTCCTCGACGAAGGGCATGGACCTCGTCTCGGCCGACCACCCGTGGCCGCCGTGGATGGCCGGGATCGTCGAGCTCAACCGCAACCTCGGGGCGATGCCGCTCGTGGGCGGGAACTCCGCGGACCTGTGCGGGGAGTACGACGAGGCGATCCTCGCCATGGCCAGGACGATCGACGGTGCCCGCGAGTACGTGCACGTCGAGTTCTACATCATGACCCGGGACCCGACGAGCGAACCGTTCTTCACGGCGCTGGAGAAGGCCGTGGACCGCGGCGTGAAGGTCCGCCTCCTGCTGGACCACGTGGGGTCCCTGCGCTACCCCGGCTACCGCAAGACGATCCGGTACCTCGACGACATCGGCGTCGAGTGGCACCCCATGCTGCCCGTGCAGCTGCACAAGCTGAAGTACCAGCGGCCCGACCTGCGCAACCACCGCAAGCTCCTCGTGGTCGACGGCGAGGTGGCCTGGCTCGGGTCGCAGAACGTCCTGGACCGCAGCTACAACAAGCGCGGCAACATCAAGCGCGGCCTGCAGTGGCAGGACCTCATGGTGCGCCTCGAAGGGCCCGTCGTCTCCGGCGTCGAGGCCATGTTCATCACCGACTGGTACTCCGAGACCGACGAGCTCCTGGAGACCGAGCGCCCCGAGATCTCCCCGGTGGGTTCCCCCGGCCGGCTGGAGTGCCAGGTCGTCCCGAGCGGCCCCGGGTTCGACGGGGAGAACAACCTCAAGCTGTTCAACGCGCTGCTGTACTCCGCGCAGCGGCGCATCTCCATCACGAGCCCCTACTTCGTGCCCGACGAGTCGATGCTGTCGGCCATCACGACGGCCGCCGAACGCGGCGTCGACGTCGAGCTGTTCGTCTCCGAGCTCGGCGACCAGGCCCTCGTGCACTACGCGGAGTGCTCCTACTACGAGAACCTGCTGCGGGCCGGGGTGCGGATCTTCCGCTACCCGGCGCCGTACGTGCTGCACGCCAAGCACATGACCGTCGACGAGGAGGTCGCCGTCATCGGGTCCTCCAACATGGACATGCGCTCGTTCCTGCTCGACCTGGAACTGACGCTCATGGTGTGCGGGCGCGAGTTCTCCGACGACCTGCGCCGCGTCGAGGACGGCTACCGGGCCAAGTGCACGGAACTGACCCTGGGGCAGTGGCTGGCCCGCTCGCGCGGGCAGGTCATCAAGGAGAACCTCGCGCGGCTCACGTCCGCGATCCAGTGACGCGGCCGGCCCGGCGCACGCCCAGAGCGGCCAGTTCCAGGTCCGCCAGCGCCCGCACGACGCGGTCGTCGTCCGCGCGCCACGCCCCCGCGGGGTCGGCGTCCACGCCCAGCAGGGCCCGGGAGGGCCGGTGCTGCAACGCCCGCAGGGCCAGCACGCGCTCGCCGGCCGCCGAGCCCGTCAGCGCCCGGACGTCCCGCACGCGCCGCGCCCACCGCACCCGCTGGACGGCGCGCACGAGGACGACGACGGCGATCGGCACGAGGGCCGTCAGCAGCCCCAGCGTCGCGGCCAGCCGCAGCACCGCGTCCTGCTGCTCACCCGCCGCCCGGGCCAGCGAGGCGGCGCTGCCGGCGGAGCGGTCCAGCACGGCCGCGACGTCGTCGCCGACCAGCGGGGTGCGGGCCACCGCCGTCCCGGCGTCGTGCAGCTGCGCGGACAGCGACGTCGACCCCTCGGCGAACCGGCGGGCCGGGTCGGCCACCGCGGAGACCGCCGACCGGACCGCCCGCCCGGCCAGGGCGGCGAGGACCACCAGCAGCGCGCAGACCGCGTCGGCGGTCAGCTGGCGGGTCCGGCGGGCGGGCGTGTCGGCGTAGAACGGCACCGGGTCAGTCTCGCCCGGACAGGCGGGTCGTGCGCGTCCCGGCCCGACGGGCTCAGCCGAGCTGCTCGTCCACCCAGCACCACCGCCACGCCTCGCCGGGTTCGGCGCTGACCATCGCCGGGTGGGCGGACTCGGTGAAGTGGGCGCGGGAGTGGCGCAGCTCGGAGGAGTCGCAGCAGCCCGTGTACCCGCACGCCAGGCAGGTCCGCAGGTGCACCCAGGCGACCCCGGCCGCGACGCACTCGGCGCACTCCACGGGCGGTTCGCCCCAGCGGTCGGTGGCGTCGTCGCGGGTCCCGGCCGTGCGCAGGTGGTCGCAGGTCCCGCCGTGCCGGGGGGCCAGGCGGCGTTCGGCGTCCAGCGGGTCCAGGTCCTCCAGGCGGCCCAGCAGCGCCTCCTCGAAGTCGATGTCGGACAGGGCCTTGCGCAGCACGTCGGGTGCGGCGGTGCCGCGGTCGCGGGCCTCGACGACCACCCCGCGCTCGGCGGTGAGCATCTCCTGGCGCAGCCGCGAGTACACCGCCGAGGGGGTCATGACGTCCGACAGCGGCCGCCCGAGCCGCTCCCACGCGGCGTGCGAACGCGCCTTGGACCTGCCCCGCAGCTGCATCACCACGTGCCGGGGCTCGTCGCCGGTGAGGAGCTCGTCGAGCCGCCGCGTCCCCGCCTGGGCGGCGGCGTCGCCCAGGGCCGCGCACGCCAGCGCGTCCTCGGCCGGGTCCGGGCCGGGCAGCCCGAGGCGGCGCACGACGGCGGGCAGGGTCAGGCCCTGCACGAGCAGGGTGCCGACCACGACGGTGAACGCCGCCAGCAGCAGGACGTCGCGTCCCGGGGTGCCCTCGGGGATGAGCTGGGCCGCCGCCAGCGTCACCACCCCGCGCATCCCGGCCCAGGACAGCAGGAACGACACCCCGAACGACCACGCCTTCGGGCGCAGCCGCGGGATCGCGCGGAACACCCCGGCCGCGCCGAAGACGAAGACGAACCGGGCGGCGATCGTGGCGACGAGGACTGTGAGGCAGAACGCCAGGACCCGGCCCCCGGAGAACCCGCTGTCGGCGGCCCCGCGCAGCAGCAGCGGGAACTGCAGCCCGATGAGCAGGAACACGGCGTTCTCCAGCAGGAACGCGACCGTGCGCCAGTTCAGGGTCTCCGCGACGCGGGACGCGGCCGTCTGGACCTTCGGGGAGAAGTGCGCCATCGCCAGGCCCGTCGTGACGACCGCGAGGACCCCGGAGGCGTGGACGGCCTCGGCGGGCAGGAACGCCAGGTAGGGCGCCACGAACGACAGCGCCGTGTCCAGCACCGGGTCGTGGATCCGGCGGCGCACCACCACGAGGACCGCGGCCACCACCGCGCCGACGGCGAGCGCCCCCGCGACGGCCAGCAGGAACTCCCCGCCGATGTGCCAGGGCGACAGCTCGGTCGTCAGGGCCGACGTGGCCGCGGCGAGCGCGATGAGGGCGGAGGCGTCGTTGAGCAGGCTCTCCTCCTCCAGCATCGTCGCGACCCGGCGCGGCAGCCCGACGCGTCGGCCGATGGCGGTGGCGGCCACGGCGTCCGGCGGGGCGACGACGGCACCCAGCGCCACGCACGCCGCCAGCGCGACCCCGGGCAGGAGCCACGCCGTCGCCCAGCCCACGGTCAGCGTGGTGAAGACGACGAGGACCACCGACAGCAGGAGGGTGGCGGTCTTGTTGCGGGTGAAGTCGACGAGCGAGGTCTGCGCCGTGGCCGCGTACAGCAGCGGGGGCAGCAGGCCGTTGAGCACGAGCTCGGGCCCGAGGGTGACCTCGGGCACCGCCGGGACGAGGGCGACGACGGCGCCCACGACGACGAGGACGAGGGGTGTCGGCCACCCGAACCGGTCGCAGGCGGCGGCGACCACGCACACCCCGACCGTCAGCGCCACGAGGGCGATCGCGATCTCCACGTCGGGCAGGTTACGGCGCCCGCGCGGGCTCGACCCTCCTCCTGGGGCAGGCCCGACGCTGAGCCCGTGAGGCGAACACGATGCAGCTGACGTCCACCGGGGTCTTCGCGCGGGCGATCCGGTCGTCCGTCCGCGCGCCGCGCGCCGACGACGGCCCGGGGCTGCTCGTCCCGGCCTCGACCGCCCCCTCGGCGGGGTACCGGAGTGCGGCGTGGACCGGTTCGCCCGGGCGGGGCTGATCCGGCGGCTGCGGGAGCCGGCGGTGGTCGCGGCGCAGCTGGGGTCCGCCCTGGACGGCCCGTCGCTGCCGGGTCTGGCCGGGCACCTCAGGCCCGGCGTCGCGCGCCCGTCCACGGAGGTGGCCGCGCAGGGACTGACCCCCGCGGGGCCGCCGGGGGCCCGCTACCTCGGGGACGACCTCGACGAGGAGCCGTCCGAGGAGCTGTCCGAGGAGCTGTCCGTCCCCGTGGACCGGGGCCCCCTCCCGTCCGGGCCGGTGGAGGCGGGGGAACTGCCCGCGGGTCTGCTCGCCGCGACGGTCCACGAGGGCGGGTACGACGGTGTCGAGGCGGCCTGCCGCTCGCTGGGGCGCTGGACCGACGACCAGGGCCGGGTCCTGGACGGCCCCGCGGAGGAACTGCACCTCGTGGCACCCGGTGCCGGGGTCCCGGCGCACGCCCACCGGACGGAGATCGCGTGGCCGGTGCGGGGGCAGGGGTGATCCTCCTGGAGGTGTCCCCCGACGCGGGGCGGCACTGCGAGACCACGGCCCTCGGCGTCCTGCTGCGCCACGAGGGGATCGAGCTGTCCGAGCCGCTGCGGTTCGGGCTCGGGCAGGGCCTGGGGTTCGTGCTCTGGGACGCGAAGAACCTGCCGTTCCCGTTCCTCGGGGGGCGGAGCAAGCCGATGACCATCACCCGCGTCCTGGCCGCGAGGCTGGGTCTGCGGCTGCAGGAGCGGGAGACGACCTCGCCGCGGACGGCCTGGCGGAACCTCGTCACGGCGCTGGACGCCGGCCGGCCCGTGGGGCTGCAGCTGGACTGCTACCACCTGGACCACTTCACGACGAAGGTCCACTTCGGCGGGCACGTCGTCGCGGCGCACGGCTACGACGAGACGTCGGTCCACCTCGTCGACACCGCCCAGCAGGGGGGCCCGGTCACGACGTCGGGCGCGAGCCTGGAGCGGGCGCGCGGCGCGCGGGGACCGATGACGGCCCGGAACCTGTCCTTCACCCTCACGCGGGACGGCGAGGTGCCGCCGGTGCGCGACGTCGTCGGCGAGGCCGTGCGCGCGACCGCCCACGCCTTCCTGGACCCGCCGATCGCGAACCTCGGGCACCGCGGGATCCGGACGGCCGCGACGCGGGTACCGGGGTGGTTCGAGCGGGGGGACGACCCGGCCGGTGGGATCGCCGCCGTGGCCGAGCTCATGGAACGCGGCGGGACCGGGGGAGGGTTCTTCCGCGTCCTGTACCGAGACTTCCTCGCCGAGTGCGCGGTGCTGCTCGGGGAGGCCGGCGGTGGCGACGACCTGCGCCGCGCCGAGCGGGTGTACGCGACGGTCGCGCAGCGGTGGACGGAGGTCTCGCAGCACCTCGCCACCGCCGCCGCCACGGGCGAGGCCCGTCACCTCGTGCGCGCGGCCGAGGTCCTGCGCGACCTCGCCGACCGGGAGGAGGAGGCGATGCGGGTGCTCAGCGGCGTCAGGGACGCAGGACGGTGATCCCCGCCGTGGTGGCGTCGGCGACCTCCGCGAGCGCTCGGGGGCCGGCCTCCAGCGGCAGTTCCCGCGTCACGAGGTCGGCCAGCGGGAACCGCCCGGAACCCACGAGGTCCAGCAGGCGCGGGTAGTCGTGGGCGGCCATGCCGTGCGAACCCAGCACCTGCAGCTCGTGGGCGATGACGAGGTCCATCGGCACTGCGGGCCGCCCGGCGGCGGCGGGCAGCAGCCCGACCTGCACGTGCCGGCCGCGGCGGCGCAGGGACCGCACCGAGTTCTCGCACGTCACGGGCAGCCCGACGGCGTCGATCGAGACGTGCGCGCCGCCGCGGGTGAGTTCCCGGACGGTCTCGACGACGTCGGTGGCCACGGCGTGCTCGGCCCCGAAGGCCAGTGCGAGGTCCCGCGCGGCCTCGGAGGGGTCGACGGCGACGACCCGGGCCCCGGCCGCGGCGGCGATCGCGACGGCCGACAACCCGACCCCGCCGGCGCCGTGGACGGCGACGAACTCCCCGGGCTTGACGGCCGCGACGTCGGTGACGGCGCGGAACGCCGTCGCGACCCGGCACCCGAGGGCCGCGGCGGTGGACGCGGCGAAACCCTCCGGCAGGGCGACGAGGTTCACGTCGGCGTGGTCGAGGGCGACGAGCTCGGCGAAGGAGCCCCAGCCGGTGAAACCCGGCTGGGTCTGGTTCCGGCACACCTGCTGCGCGCCCGCCGCGCACTCCGGGCAGACGCCGCAGGCGGTGACGAAGGGGGTCGTGACACGCCGCCCCACCGACCAGTTCCGGACGTCGGCACCCACGGCGACGACGGTCCCGGCGAGTTCGTGACCGGGGACGTGGGGGAGGGTCACGTCGTCGTCGTGGCCCTGCCAGGCGTGCCAGTCGCTGCGGCACACGCCGGTCGCCTCGACGGCGACGACCACGCCGTGCGGGGCGGGCGCGGGGTCCTCGACGTCGGCCAGGACGGGGGTTCCGCCGAACTCGGTGACGAGGACCGCGCGCACCGCTCAGTCCTCGTCGAGGACGTCGACGAGCTGCGCGGCGTCGCCCACGTAGTCGCCCGGGGTCAGCAGCGACAACCGCGCCGCTTCGCCCTCGGGCAGGCCGAGACCCGCGACGAACTCCTGCAGCTTGGCCTGGTCGACCTTGCGGCCGCGGGTCAGTTCCTTGAGGCGCTCGTAGGGTTCGGGCAGCCCGTGCACGCGCATGACGGACTGGACGGCCTCGCCGAGGACCTCCCAGTTCTGGTCCAGGTCGGCGGCCAGGGCCGCGGGCACCGCGTCGAGGCCCGCGAGCCCGCGCTGGGCGTTCTCGATGGCCAGCAGCGAGTGCCCGAACGCGACACCGATGTTGCGCTGCATCGAGGAGTCGGTGAGGTCGCGCTGCATCCGCGACGTCGTGAGGGTCTCCTCCAGCACGCGGAACAACCCGCCGGAGACCTCGAGGTTCGCCTCGGCGTTCTCGAACCGGATGGGGTTCACCTTGTGCGGCATCGTCGAGGAACCGACCGTGCCCTGCCCGCGGACCTGGGCGAAGAACCCGTAGGAGATGTACGTCCACACGTCGGTGCACAGGTTGTGCAGCACCCGGCCGAAGCGCGCGACGTCGGCGTACAGCTCGGCCTGCCAGTCGTGGGACTCGATCTGCGTGGTCAGCGGGTTCCACGTCAGGCCCAGGCCCGTGACGAACTCGCGGGACACGGCCGGCCAGTCGGTGCCGGGGACGGCGGCGCGGTGGGCGGCGTAGGTGCCCGTCGCGCCGTTGAACTTGCCGAGGTACTCGGCCCCGGCGATGCGCTTCAGCTGGCGCTTGAGGCGGTGCGCGAGGACGGCGAGCTCCTTGCCCAGCGTCGTTGGCGTCGCGGGCTGACCGTGGGTGCGCGACAGCATCGGCAGGTCGCGCAGCTCGTGGGCCATGCGCACGACGTCGTCGACCAGGCTCGTCGCGGCGGGCAGCCACACCCGGGCGACGGCGTCGCGGACCATGAGTGCGTAGGAGAGGTTGTTGATGTCCTCGCTCGTGCAGAACAGGTGCGTGAGCTCGGCGACGTCGGCCAGCGACGTCCCCTCGAGACGGCGCTTGATCCAGTACTCCACGGCCTTGACGTCGTGGACGGTGACGCGCTCGATCTCGCCCAGCTCGACGACGGCGTCCGCGTCGAACACCAGGGGCAGGGTCCGCAGGAACGCGACCTCGTCGGCCGTGAGCCGGCGCACTCCCGGGACCACGTCGTGGCTGCCGAGGAACACGAGCCACTCGACCTCGACGTGGATGCGGCGTCGGTTCAGCGCCGCCTCCGAGAGGTGCTCGGCCAGCGGCGCCACCGAACGGCGGTACCGCCCGTCGAGCGGGCCGAGCGCGGGTTCTCCGAGGGAGGCGGGAGTGCTCACGAGGTCGGTCACGTGCCTCATGGTCCCACGAGCCCGCCCCCGCCCGGAGACGTCAGGCCTTCTCGACCGAGGACTCCTTGTGCGCGGCCTTCTTGCCGGACTTGTCGCTCTCCACGACGAGCTGCGGGTCGTCCTCGGAGGCCTTGCGCTCCTTGCCGTACAGCTCGAAGTCGTCGGTCTTCTTCTCCGTCACCGTCCCCTCGGTCGTGCCCTGGGGGGTGTTCCACTCGACGTGATCGCCCTTCTTCACCATGGCTCACACCCTGCGCGGTGACCACGGGGTCCGCACTTCAGGGCAGCGGCGTGCGCCGCAGCACCGGTTCCCCCGCGCGGGCCGGGTCGAGCTCGACGGGGGAGCGCAGCACCCCGGGCCCGCGCGAGAGGAGACCGTCCGTGGTGGGCGTGCAGCGCAGCCCGCCGCGCCCGCGCAGCGCCCGGTGGGCCCCTCCGGTCACCACGCGGTCCATCCACGCGCACGGGTTGGCGGGCCGCCCACCGTGGAACGTGACGGACCCAGCCGCGGTGACGAGCTCGAACTCGTGACCGCGCAACGGGTCGAGCTCGACACCGCGGACGACGAGGTTGCGGCGCGCGAGCAGCGGGTCGGGCAGCCCGGGCAGGTCGAGGTCGTGCGCCACCGCCTCCCACGCCTCGATGGCCAGGAAGGTCACGGCGGCGTCCATGTGCGCGGCCTTGCCGAAGAACCGGTCCCCGCGGATCCCCTTGCCCGCCACGACCTCCACCACGTCCGGGGTGTGCGTGACGACGTCGGCGGCGCCGTCGCGGGGACGGCCGAAGTAGGCGTGCTCGGGGGAGACGAGCAGGTGCACGACCTCGATCGGGTACTCGGGCATCACAGGGCCAGCGTCTCGCGCGCGGCCCGCACGGCCTGGCCGGCGTACCCGCCGCCGAACAGGACGGTGTGCACGAGCAGCGGGTGCAGCTGGTGCAGCGGGACCCGCCGGCGCCACCCCGGTGCGAGCGCGGCGGCCTCGGCGTAGGCGTCGAGCACCCGCTCGAGGTGGGGCAGCCCGAACAGCGCGAGCATCGCCAGGTCCGTCTCGGGGTGGCCGCCGTGCGCGGCCGGGTCGATCACGACCGCGCCGTCGGCCGACCACAGCACGTTGCCGGACCACAGGTCCCCGTGCAGCCGGGCGGGGGTGGCGTCGGCGCCGGGGACGGCGCCGTCGGCCAGCCGGGCGCAGACGGCGTCGAGGACCTGCGCGTCGTCCCCGCTCAGCAGGCCCGCGTCGCGCGCGGCCCGCACGTACGGCCGCAGGCGCAGTTCGGCGTAGAACTCGCCCCACGCCACCGGTGCGTCGCTCAAGGGGAGGTCGAGCGTAGCGATCCACGCCCGACCGACGCCGGGCGGGCCGGCGCCGAAGCGTTCCGCCCCCGCCGCGTGGGTCCGCTGCAGGTCCCGCCCGAACCGTTCCGCCGCAGCGGGTGTCGCGCCCACCTCGACGACGCGCTCGAGGACGAGGTGCTCCGGGCCGACGTCGAGCACCGGGCAGACGGCCACCCCGCCGGCCGCCGCGAGCCAGCGCAGACCCGCGGCCTCCGTCGCGCTGAGCGGACCGGGCTGGCGCTTGCGGAACACCTCGGGCACGGGGCCATCCTCGCTGGGGACGACGGGCGCGGCGAGTCACCGCGGTCCGCACAGCGGCGTCCTGCGGCGTGTCGTCCACAGGCGGGTACCGAGCAGCCCGGGCCCGCGCGGGACCGGCCTAGCGTCGCGATCACCACACCCCACCGATCAGGAGGTTCCCCATGGATCTCGGGCAGGCCCACGTCGAGACGCTGGCGCGCCGGGTCGCCGCCGGGGCCGACGACGTGCGCGCCGCGCGGCGGCGCCTGGCCGCCACCGGCGACGTCGACTGGACGGGCACGAGCGCCGCCCGGTTCCGCGCCCGGCTCACCGACGCCGACCGCCTCGTCGGCGGGCTCGCCGCCCGCTGCGACGACGCGGCGGGCAGCCTGCACGCGCACGCCGCGGCCCTGGCCGGCGCCGGGGCGCTGCGGTGAGCGGGCCCCTGACGATCGACTCCGGACTGGCGGCCGACCCCGACCAGCTCGACGCGGTCGCGGCCCGGCTCGTCGGCGTCGCCGCCGCCGTGACCGCCGCCGGCGCGAGCGCCTTGGCCGCCGCGACCGACCCCGTGCTGCCGCTCAGCGCGCTCCCGGCCCCGGCGAGCGCCGCCCGGGCCGGGACCGCCCTCGCGCAGGTCGTCACCGGTGCGGGCTCGGCGACCGCCGCGGCCGCGGCCGTCCTGGCCCTGGCCGGGCACGTCGAGCTCGCCGCGCTGCGCTACCGCGTCGGGGACGAGGCCGCCGACGCCGTGGTGGCCCTGGCCCGCCGGGCCCTCGCCCGGGTCGTCGTCGAGCACGCCCCCGAGATCGCCGGGGTCGCCGCCACCGCGCTCGCGGCCGACACCGCCTACCGCCTGCAGGAGGCGAACCACCGGGTGCTGCGCGCCGCCGCCGGGCAGGCCGTCACGGGTGGGCTCGACCTCGACGCGCTCGCCCGCACCGCGAGCACGGAGTTCGGTGCCGTCGACGACCGGGTCCGTGACGACGTCGCCGGGGTGGGGTCGTTCCTCGCCGCCCACCCCGAGGTCACCGAGCAGCTCGTCGCGGCCGTCCCCGACGTCCTGGACGCCGCGGGTCTGCCGGTGGGCGACGTCGCCGGTGCCGCGGCGGCCCTCACGAGCCTCGGCGCCGTGACCCCGCTGTTCCGGGAGACCGGGATCCGGGTCAGCCCCGTGGCCGCGCCCCGCGCCACCCCGAGCCGCCCCCCGCGCGGGCTCGCCGAGGTCCTCGACGGCGTCGCCCACCAGTCCACCGGCTACACCGCCGCGGCCGGTTCGGTGGGCGGCCGGCTGGCCCCGGCCGGCGCCCCACCACCGGGACGCGTCCGGCTCGAACGCGTCACCCAGGCCGACGGGCGCGTCGCGTGGATCGTCGAGATCCCCGGCACCCAGGACTGGACCCCGGTCCCCGGCGCCACCGGCACCCCCATGGACCTCACGACGAACCTGCGCGCCGTCGCCGGGCAGGACACCGCCACCGGGGCCGCGGTCGTCGCCGCCCTGCGCCGGGCCGGGGTCGGCCCCGACCAGCCGGTCCTGCTCGCCGGGCACAGCCAGGGCGGGCTCACCGCCGCCTCGCTCGCCGCCGACCCCGCCGTCACCGGCGAGTTCCGCATCACCCACGTCCTCACGGCCGGATCACCCGTCGACGGGCTCGACGTCGCCGACGGCGTCCAGGTGGTCTCCCTCGAGCACACCGGGGACGTCGTCCCCGCGCTCGACGGGCAGGCCGCACGCGGTTCCGCCGTGCGCACCGTCGTCTCCCGCGACGCCGGCGAGGACCCCGCCCACCCGCTGCGGGCCCACGGCTGGCGTTCCTACCTCGAGACCGCCCGGCTCGCCGACGCCTCCGACGACCCTGCCCTGCAACGGTTCCGTCGCTCCGGGAGCGCCTTCTTCGACGCTCCCGGAGCCCGCGTGGACGTCGTCGACTACGAGGTCGTCAGGGTGCCCTGACGGGTGCCGGCTCCGGCGGCGGCGCAGGCGCGCACGGTCGCTGCCCAGCGTTCGACGTAGGCGGCCAGGGCCGGGGTCTGCGCCCCGTGGGCCTCGGCGTCGGTGTCGATCAGGTACAACCCCGGCGCCGGGACCGCG